>DATITT010000495.1:0-5284 GCA_035467435.1 Arthrobacter sp.
CGACGCCGAGGTGGCCGCACTGGCGGCCAGCGCGAAGCACGCCGGTGACGCGGACCCCTACAAGAGCGACACTCCGCAGGACGTGGAGCTCGACGAGGACGACTTCGATGAAGAGGACCTGGACCTCATCGACGAAGGCGACGTCGACGAGGACAGCAACAAGTAGTTCAGCGTCGACGCAGTCCTGAAACAATGGAGTTCTGCACGGAAATGGCCGGCCCCGGGAGGGACCGGCCATTTCCGTCCGGCAGCAGGGCCGTCCTGTCAGGACCTGGTTGCCCCCTCATGGCCCCCGTCCCGCAGCTTCACGTGCACCACCTGGCCGTCGGGTGGCCCGGCGGGTCCGGGCAGGGCGTTGACCGTGGCATAAAGGGTGTCTCCGCGGAGGTCCACGTCGGCCGCGAATCCGGCCGCGAGCACCACCGTCTGTTCGCCCGAGTCCGGGTCGATCTTCAGCACGCCTCCGCCGAACAGTGAGGCAACATACAGTCCGCCGTCGTCGTCCAGGGCGAGTCCCGTGGGCGTCATGATGTCATCCGCCACGAGGTCCACCTCGTCGCCGTCCGGGTCCACCTTGAAGATCGCCCCGCGGGGGCCCAGTGCCGGATCTTCCGGTCCGCCGGGGAGCGACGTGACGTACAGCGAGCCATCCGGCCCGACGGCGACATCGGTCGGAACGGCCTCGAAGTCATAGGTCGTTCCCACGACGCAGCCGGGCAGCCCGTTGGAAGCCGCGGCCTCCGGGGTGATCTTGTAGGGCCGCGGCGGCAGCACAGCGACGGTCCTGGTCTCGCCGCTTCGGGAATCAACTGACACCACACTGTTCGCCCCGGCATCCGCGACGTAGATGGTCCCGTCGGCAACGGAGATGCCGTACGGATGCGAATCGACCTCACCCTGGTAGTTGGCAGGCATATTGGCTGGCAGCTCGGCGGCGCATCCCTCCGGCAGGTCCCGGAACCCGTACCGGGTATCGCCGTCGGAGTTCTCCTTCGTTTCCAGGGCGGCGAAATCGCCCAGCGTCTGCAGGCGCCCGTCGTCGTCAAGGATGCGGACGTGGCCGGCCAGCTCAGCCGGGTGGGGTCCGGCTCCCTGGCTCTCCAGGAAGTACGTCCTGTCACCCCGCTGGGCATTGCCCGCAACGCTCCAGTCAGGAGTTTCGTAGAGGACGGCATGGTTCCCCCCGGAGTCGATCCGCGTCAGGCGGCCGGCAAAGGATTCGCTGACCGTGACGGAGCCGTGGTGCCCGGCGCTGACATGCAGCGGACCCACCAGCCTGCCGGTGAGCAGAACCGGTGCCGCATCGGCGGGGTTCCCTCCGGCGGCGCCGTCGGGGGCTGCACCGGCAGCCGCCGCGGTCGAGAGGAAGACGGCGGCGGTGGCGGCCGTGGCGAGCAATGACAATTTCTTTCCCATGGTTGGCTCCCGGGTCGAGTGATGACGTGTCCACATCCTTGAGACCCTTAGGACCGGTGTTTGTGGCGGCAGGTGTAGTCACGGCCCCCCAGCGGATATTAGGCCACCGGAGACGCAAAGTCGATGCCTGCGCGGCGGCCCAGGGAGGTTCCGCACCGGGCGGCGCTGCTGGTTATGATCGGACCATGGTCACAGCACCCTCAGCTTCGGACATCAACCGCTTCCTGGATCAGGCCATCCGGCTCGCGGCCGCCAATGTGGCCGCGGGCGGCGGACCTTTCGGGGCGCTGGTGGTGACTCCCGACGGGCGGATCCATGAAGGCGTCAACCAGGTCACGCGGGACAACGATCCCACAGCACACGCCGAAGTCGTCGCCATCCGCACGGCTGCGGCCGCGTCCGCCACTTTCGATCTCGGCGGCGCCGTGCTCTATGCCAGCTGCGAACCCTGCCCGCTGTGCCTCGCCGCAGCCCTCTGGGCCCGCGTTGACCTGGTCTACTTCGCCGCGGACCGTCAGGCGGCTGCTGCCGCCGGTTTCGACGATGCGCTGTTCTATGAGTACTTCGACGGCACCCGGCCGGAACTGATGCCGGTCCGCCAAACGGCCGTCCCGGCGTCGGACGTTCCCTTCCAGGCCTGGCACGATAACCCGGACCGCGTTGAATACTGAAAGCGGCCACCACTGCCGGGGCTCCGGCGACGGCCCCGCCGGGGGACTTTGGACTCTATGCCGGTTCCGCGCGGGGGCGTCCCATGGAACCATGACTGCGGGGACTAGGGAAGGCGGCGGGCCGTGGGCTCCAGCCTGATCAAATGCCCCCAGTGCGGGAAGACAAACCGGATTCCGACGGCGGCTGCCGGCCACCCGCGCTGCGGCAGCTGCCGCACGGACCTGCCCTGGATTGTCGACGCCGGCGATGCCGATTTCGCTGTGATCGCCGAACAGTCCTCGACGCCGGCCCTGATCGATTTCTGGGCAGCCTGGTGCGGTCCCTGCCGCATGGTCAGTCCCGTGCTGGACAAGCTGGCCCAGGAGCGGGCCGGCCGGGTCAAACTCGTCAAGGTCGACGTCGACAAGTCACCGGCGCTCTCACGGCGCTTCGACATCCAGGCCATTCCGACCATGCTGCTGATCAGGGACGGCAAAGTGGTCGCCAGGCAGGCGGGCGCTCCGCCGGCGGCGGCCCTGCGCCAATGGCTCGACGGCGCCCTGGCGGCAGGTAAACCGTGACCGGGCCGCGGCGAAAACGGAGGAAGCAATGACCGAGATACTGCGCTACGAAGTGGGTTCCGGGACGGTGCTGGTCGAGGTTGCGGACAACAGCTACGGCGTCGAACGCCCCTCGCGGAACGAGCAGGGCATTACCGACGCCGGGCGGCGGCTGGAAGATGCCCTCGCCGCCATCCGTCCGGCTGCCAGCGCGGCGGCGGAGGTCCTGAGGGAGGTCGGCGCGGAGCACCTGGAGCTTCAGTTCGGGGTGAAGCTGGCCGGTGAGGCGGGGGCGATCATCGCGCAGAACAGCTCCGATGCCCACTTCGTCGTCAAGCTGTCGTTCTCCCACACGCCCCCGGCGCAATTGCCGCCGGAGGACGAGATCGTGTTGTGAGGCCGTCCGGCCCACCGGAGTGAGCGGCGGACTGCGCGTTGGAGTGTGCGGGGCCGCGCGGCCAGCGGCGCCGGCCGCGCACTGCCGGACTGCGCGCTGCGGGCCGTGTGCTGCCGGACAGCGCGCTGCGGTGCGGGGCCGTGCCCTTAGCGGCGCCTGCTCCGCGCGCCCCGGGCGCCCAGGCCTCCCAGGAAGGGCGAGCCCACCCCCAGCAGGAAGCCGAAGTCGTACCAGTTTCCGGCGCGTGCCGTGTTGTAGAACGGGAACTCACTCCACTGTCCGAAGACATGGACGATCAACACAATCCACGCCGTGAGCCCGTTCCAGATGCCCCATAACAAGTCCTGCCACCACATGTGAACCTCCCTGACCGACCCCCGACACACCAGCCCCGGAACGGCACGCCCCGAGACGCACGCGATGTCACGTGCTGGGCTCAGGTTAGGCGTTGCCGTGCCGTGGCGGTAGGGGACAGGGACCCGGTGGCTAAGCTGTCAGCCTTCAGCGGTCACGCGGGCCGGGAGCCGTCCGAGGCCTTCGACAAGATCAGCCTGGCTGCTGCAGAGCGCAATCCGGATCCAGCCCTCGCCGATCGAGCCGAACGCGGTGCCGGGGGCAAAGGACACGCGGGAATCGGCGAGGAAGCGCCGGACCCAGGACCGCACGTCCCCGCCGCTGACGTGGGACACATCCGCCCAGAGGTAAAAGGCCCCCTGAGCAGTGAGGAACGGGATCCCTTTGGACGCCAGGACGGCCGAGGCGGCGTCGCGGTTGGCCCGGTAGTGCGCGTGGGCGTGGCTGACATAATCCTGCGGGCCCGTCAGTGCGGCCAGCGCCGCGTACTGCGAGGGCGAGGCGACACAGGAGACGATTGACTCCATCACGTTGTTCATCTTCTGTTCCAGGCCGGGCGGGCAGATCAGCGCGCCGATCCGCAGCCCGGTCAGACCATAGGTCTTGGACAGCGTGAGCGAGGTGAACACGCGGGCTTCGCCCGGCACGTCGCTGTCGAAGCGGGCGGGGCTGACATGCGGCACGTCGTAGGTGAACGCCTCATAGCATTCGTCGGAGATGATCCACAGATCGTGCCGGACAGCCAACGCCACGAGGCTGCGGGTGAGCTCCTCGCCCAGGACGGCGCCCAGCGGATTGGACGGCGAATTGAGGATCAGCACCTTGGTCCGCGGCGTGATCAGTTCCTCGATGTCCGCGATCCGGGGCTGAAAGTCATGCTCGGGATACAGCGGGTACTGCACCGGGACGGCGTGCAGCAGGCTGCTGGTCATGGCGAAGGTCGGATAGCCCGGGTTGGGGATCAGGATTTCGTCACCGGGGGAGAGCAGCAGGCTCATCGCGAAGTGCAGGCCCTGCTGGGCGCCGTCGACGACGTAGACGCGGTCCGCCCCGACCGGCGTCGCATTGTGTTCCCGGAACCTGGCGGCGAAGGCTTCCCGCAGGGCCGGGATGCCGGCGTTCGGGGTGTAGTTCGTTTCGTCGCGGTCCAGGCAGGCCATCCCGGCGTCGAGGATATGGCGGGGAACGGCGAAACCCGGTTCGCCGATGCTCAGCACGATTGCGCCGGGGGTTCCCCAGGCGGCTTCGGTGATTTCGCGGATCTGGTTGGTGGGGACGTCGCGGACGTGGGCGGCAAGCTCGGGCATGTCTGCCATCCTAACCGGCGCAGTTCCCGGCACCGGAGGACCGGCGGGCTGCTCCCGGCGCAAGGGCCTGCTCCGGCGCGAGGGCCTGCTCCGGCGCAGATATACTGGGGAGCGTGCTTTCTGGACTGGTAATAGTGGACAAGCCGCAAGGCTGGACCAGCCACGATGTGGTTGGACGGATGCGGCGGCTCGCCGGTACCCGAAAAGTGGGCCACGCCGGCACACTGGATCCGATGGCTACGGGCGTTCTGGTGGTCGGCATCAACAAGGCCACCCGGCTGCTTACCTACATTGTGGGCACCTCCAAGACGTATACGGCCACCATCCGCCTGGGCGAATCAACGGTCACGGACGACGCCGAGGGCGAGGTCACTGCAACGCACAGCGCCGCCGCTGTCACCGAGGAAGCCGTCCGGGCCGGCGTCGCCGCCCTGACCGGTGAGATCCAGCAGGTTCCCAGCAGCGTCAGCGCCATCAAGGTCAACGGAGAGCGCGCCTACGCCCGGGTCCGCTCCGGCGAAGAGGTCAAGCTGGCCGCACGGCCGGTCACCATCCACCGCTTCGAGGTTCACGGGTTCCGTCCGGTGCGCGACGGCGAG
>DATITT010000496.1:0-2202 GCA_035467435.1 Arthrobacter sp.
CCGAAGACTGCGAACGGGCGTTCAGCCGGTTCTGGCGGGGCCACTCCGCGTCCGAGGGCAGCGGACTAGGTCTGGCCATCGTCCAGCAGTTGGCGCAAGCCAGCGGGGCACAGGCCGTGTTGAGGCCGAGGGAAAGCCAGCCGGGTGCCGGGAACCCGGGGCTGGACGCATTCGTGCAGTTCTCTGCCGGGGGGTGAGCCCGGCCGGAAGCGGCTACTCCGCTGCTGGCACCCCGGGCTACTCCCCCGCGAGCACCCCGGCCACCGCAGCGCCCACGGCAGCCCTGATCCGTTTGCGCCTCGCGGCGGTTTTCGCGCCGATTTCGGACAGCCGCTACGTGGATCCACGTAGCGGCTGTCCGTTTCCGTAGCGGATTCCTGGTGGCCGCCGCGGTACGCCCTTCGCATCGAGGAAAGCCGCGAATCTCGCCGGACTGGCGAGCTCCGACCAGGTCCACCGGATGACCCGTCGCCCGGTGGCCCGGATCCGATCCTCACGGCTCTTCTCCTCGATCACGACATCAGAGGGCGTCCGCCCCTTCAGATAGGCCGCGTCCCGGTATTTCACCAGACCATCGAATTCGCCGGACAGACCGTCCTCCGGCCACTCAAAGTCCGTGAAGCCGACGCGTCCCCGGGCATCCCGAATCTCCTGCTGGAGCACGGGCGCCTTGAATCCCAGCCGATGCATCATCGCCCGGCTCACCGATTCCCCCGGTGAACCCGACGCCGGGTCGCCGAACTCAAGGGCGGTGACGATCCTGCGGGCTGCGGCGGCCGTGTAAATTCCGGTGATGCCAGCTTCGAGCAACTCAAGGTTCAGCACCGGCGGCCCATTCCGTGCGGGCCGCAGTACATGGTCGACGGCTGTCACGGCCTGTTCGAAGGATCCGAAGGCGGCCAGGTCCAGCACCGTCCGGACCCGGGCCGTGACCAGCAGGCCCTGGCGTTCCTCGACCTGGAGGGATTGCGGATCGGCGAAGTGCCGCCGCACCCCCGCCCTTGAGCGGCCCCCGCCGGCGTCGGACGTGCACGCGTGAACAGGGTGCCTCGTCCCGAGCACGGGGATCTCCGAAAGGGCGGCGGCTGACTGCCGGCAGAAAACGGTCCGGTTTCGCAGGGTGGATGCCGCGGCATGGATCAGCAGCGGGTACCGTTCCCAGGGCTGCAGTGCATCCCACGCCTCGGCCCGGACATACACACCCTGGCGGAGGCGTCTGAGTTCCCCGGCCTCGGCCTGCCGGGCAAGCACACGCGAGTCGCGGCCGAGACGCGCCAGGTCGCTGCTGAGAATCAGGGCGGGCAGGTCCATGCACCGATACTGGCCCGGGCCTCAGAGCCACAGCAACGGCTCGGCGCCCGGATGTGGAGAACCCTGGCAGAGCTTTTCCGCGGTGTTTTCGGACAGGCGCGCCTCGGATCCGCGCAGCCCTCGTCCGAAACCGCAGCGGAAACGTGGGAGGGGCTACTCCGCCGCGAGGACTCCGGCCACTGCGGCGGCCACGGCGGTCCGGATGCGGGCGTGCAGCTCCCGCAGCCCGTGCCGGTCCGTGTGGACCTCGATGATGCTGCGGCCCTGCCACGGATCCGCCAGCGCAGCGGCGAGCTCGGCCGTCGTGCTGACCGAGCGGTGCGCGACGCCGTAGGCCGCCGCGAGTGCCGCCAGGTCCACACTGTGCGGGGTGCCGAAGAGGCGTTCGACGGCGGTTCCGTAGCGGCCCGCGGCCTCGACAGCGCCGTGCTCCAGCAGCCCGAAGATGGCCCCGCCGGCGTCGTTGAGGACCACGATACGCAGGTCGGGCTCCTCCTCCCCGGCGCCGAGCAGCAGTCCCCCGGCGTCGTGCAGGAAGGTGACGTCGCCCAGCAGCACCGTGGTTTCCTGCCGGCCGGCCAGGGCGATGCCGGTGGCCGTGGCGAGGGTCCCGTCGATGCCGGACAGGCCGCGGTTGGCGAAGACGACGGCAGCCGGCTCGGCGGCGGGCGGGCCGGCGAGGTCGACGTCGCGGATGCCGTTGGAGGAGCCGAGCACAAGCTGCCCGCGGGTGTGCTCCCAGACCAGGGCCCCGACGGCGGGCCCGGTCGCTGCAGGTCCGGTGTCCGCGGGTCCGGTGTCCGCGGGTCCGGCCCCGGGACTGCCAGCGCCGGTCGACCAGGGCCCGCTCTCGGCAGGCCCGGCAGAAGCAAGCCCGCTCTCGGCCGGTCC
>DATITT010000497.1:0-5167 GCA_035467435.1 Arthrobacter sp.
AGAGTCCCGCACGGCCTCCGTGGCCTGACGCCCAGACGCCTCAGACCATACTCGGAGCGAATCCGCGCCGATTTCAGACAGCCGCTACGTGGATCCACGTGGCGGCTGTCTGTTTCCGTAGCGGATTCCCGGAGGACGACCCGGCACGGCTGCCCGGGGGTCTCCGCGGCATAGCTACTGACGAAAACAAAAGTATTCTATTTAGCAACAAGGGTTGTATTCTGGAAGATGTGACCCACGAAACACTTGATGCCGCCGCAGAAGCACTCCCGGCCGAGGCAATTGACGCAATCGAACGTGCGGCTACGTCCGCCCACCGCCACGAGGATCTGTTCTCGGAGCGCGCAGCAAATATCAAGCAATCTGCAGTCCGCGATGTCTTCGACATCTCGATGCGCCCCGGCCTCGTCTCGCTGGCGGGCGGAAGCCCGTACCTGCAGTCCCTGCCGCTGGAACGGCTGGGCCAGACCGCCGCGAAGATCATCGCCGAACAAGGCATGACGGCGCTGCAGTATGGCGGCGGGCAGGGCACCGAGGAACTCCGGACCCAGGTCTGCGAAGTTATGGCCGCAGAGGGAATCCTCGATGCCACGCCTGAAAATGTGGTGATTACGGCGGGTTCACAATCCGCCCAGGATGTGGCGACCAAGGTCTTCTGCAACCCCGGTGACGTAGTGCTCGTCGAGGATCCCACCTATGTCGGCGCCCTCAACACCTTCGAGGCGTACCAGGTCCAGGTTGCCACCGTGCCGATGGATAGCGACGGCATCATCCCGGACCTTCTGGAGGCGAGGATTGCAGCCCTGCAGACCGCAGGCAAGAACATCAAGTTCCTGTACACCATCCCCAGCTTCAACAACCCCTCCGGCATCACCCTGTCGGCGGAGCGGCGCCAGCAGGTGGTGGATATATGCCGCAATGCGAATATTCTGGTACTGGAGGACAACCCCTACGGATTGCTCCGCTTCGACGGTCATCCGCTCACCCCGCTGCGGGCTGCCAATCCGGACGACGTGATTTACATGGGGTCTTTTTCGAAGATTTTCGCCCCCGGGCTGCGGATCGGCTGGGCCCTCGTGCCGGCGCACCTCCAGCGCCGCTATTACCTGGCGTCGGAGGCCGTTACCCTGTGCCCGCCGACCCTCAACCAGATGCTCGTCTCCGCCTACCTCCGCGACTACGACTGGCGTGGCCAGATCGAGACGTACCGCGGGCTGTACAAGGAGCGCTGCGACGCGATGTTGGCCGCCCTCGACGAGTACATGCCCCCAGGCCTGAGCTGGACCCGCCCGGACGGTGGCTTCTTCGTCTGGGTCACGCTTCCGGACGGCGTGGACACCTACCCGCTGCTGAAAAAAGCAATCGACGCCGGGGTGGTCTTTATCCCGGGCGCAGCATTTACGCATTCCGACTACCCGTCCAACAAGATCAGGCTGGCCTTCAGCGCCGTCCCGCCGGAGTCCATCCGCGAAGGCGTGCGTCGGCTGGCGCCGGTACTGCGGGAAGCCATCGCCGCCCTGTAGCCTGAATCATCGGTGCACGGCCGAAGATCTTCCTTGACCCAAGGAGCATTACATGACCGGAATTATTGTTGTCGGCGTCGACGGCAGCGAGACCGCCCTTAAGGCGGCGCACACCGCATGCGACCTTGCCGCTTCGCTCGGGGCCACGCTTCATGTGGTCAGCGCGTTCGACAGCGACAGGACCGAGGTCTACGGCAGCGGCAGCGACAAATGGATTGTCTCCGACGCCGGGGACGCCGAAAAGGTCGCCCGCGGCGTCGCCGACAGCCTTCGCACGCCCGCTGTGAATGTCACCTACGCCGCCGCCCGCGGCAAGCCGGCCGAGGCCCTGATCGACGAAGCGGTCCGTTCCGGCGCCCAGCTGATCGTGGTCGGCAACCGGCGGATGAAGGGCCTGGGACGTGTGCTCGGGAGCGTCGCCAACTCCGTGGCCCACAACGCCCCCTGCGACGTCTACATTGCCAAGACCGACTCGCCCGAGTAGGCGCACGCGGCTCCTCATCACATGCGGTTGAGGGCGACATGCACGACGGTGGGGACGAGCAGGTTTCGGGTGCGCTCGAACAGTACACCGAGCGCCAGCCCGATGAGTGACTGGTGAACTATGGTTCTGGCAATGGCTACCACCAATCCGGCATGCCCAGTGGTTGCGTAGCCAAGGCCAGGATGCCAGACGCCGAATGCCAGCGCCTGAAGTACCAGCGCCCAGCCCGTGCCCTCTCACCGGCCGTCAGTGCCAGCGCTCCCTGTGGGCGCTGGCACTCGTCTCCGGCAGCCTCCGGTCACCCCCAATAGTGATCGGAAGCCGCCGGCCCGGGACTTGCGTGTCGGCGGTCCTGGCGGTTTCTTTTTACGGAAGCGGAGGGATATCTGCCTCCGTGCCGGGAGCCCGCCGGGCCGGCCCGGTCTCCGTCGGGATCAGGCCGGCCTCAAGGGAGCCGCCCGTCTGGTCCGAAATGTGGGAGGCGGCGGCGCATTCCCGCACGGCCTCGACACCTTTCACCGCTGCGGCGATGTCCGGGTAGGTTCTGGAGAGGGCCAGCACGGCCATGTTCCCGTCGAGGATGCGTATGAGGAAACCGCCCCCGTCGACACGGACGATTTCAAATTTGCCGGGCGATGAGGGTCGGGGGACTTCAGGAACCTGAACGGTGTCTGGCCGGGCCGGCTCCGGGACATGCGGCGCACGTCTGAGCGCGTGTGCGCGGTTGGCGGCGGAAGGCAGGACGGGGGAAATCTTTGGCACGGTAGCTCCACGTTGAGTATCCAATGGCCGCGTCCTGACCTTCTCCTGACTATACGCGTCGGGAAGGACAGCCGGGGTTAGCTGCGTCACAATCGAGCCCTGCCGGATCGATTTGGCTGTCCCCGGCCGGACCAGGCGTCCGGAGCCCGCCGGCGACGAGGCCTATCCGGTGGCTGCCCCCGCCGTTTTCAGCATCCGGCGCAGGATCTTGCCGGAGGAGGACTTCGGCACGGCGTCAATGAACTCGACCCGCCGGATCTTCTTGAAGGGCGCCACCCTGGCCGCCACGTACTCCATCACTGCGGCTTCGTCGAGTCCCTCGCCGTCGTTCCCGGGCTGGCGCACCACAAATGCCATCGGCACTTCCTGGCCGTCGGCGTCGGACGTTCCGATCACCGCGGCGTCGGCGATGCCGGGGTGGGTAAGGAGCAGCGCTTCAAGCTCCGCCGGGGCGATCTGGTAGCCCTTGTACTTGATCAGTTCCTTGAGCCGGTCCACGATCGTAACCACGCCGTCGGCGCGCACGGTGGCGATGTCACCAGTGTGCAGGAAGCCGTCTGCGTCGAGGGTGTCCGCCGTTTCCTCAGGCCTGTTGAGGTAGCCCAGCATCACATTCGGTCCGCGGCACAGCAGGTGTCCTGGGGCGCTGGTGCCCTCGGCCGGGATTTCGATGTCCTCCCCGGTGGCAGGATCCAGCAGCCTGCAGTCCATGTTGGGGACGGTGTAGCCGACCGAACTGACGGGCACCTCCGTGGCGTCCACGGGGATCAGGTGGGACACGGGGCTCATCTCGGTCATGCCGTAGCCCTGCAGCACCCGGCAGCCAAGGCGTTCGGCCAGCTTGCTGCCCAGTTCGCCGTCGAGCGGGGCCGCCCCGGACAGGGTGGTGTGGACGGAGCTGAGGTCATAGTCGTCGACCAGCGGGTGCTTGGACAGGGCCACGGCCACCGGCGGGGCGATGAACAGGTAGCTGCACCTCTGGTCCTGGATGATCCGCAGGAACTCGGCCAGGTCAAATTTCGGCATGGTGACCAGGCACGCGCGCTGCCGCAGGGCGAGGTTCAGCAGTACGGTCAACCCGTAGATATGGAAGAACGGCAGCAGGGCCAGCAGGCGGTCCTCCGGAGTGACCTTGAGCAGCCCGCGGGACTGCTCCGCGTTGGCCACGAGGTTCCGGTGGCTGAGCCTAACGCCCTTGGGCCGGCCGGTGGTCCCGGAGGAGTACGGCAGCACGGCCACGTGGGTGGCGGGATCGAAGCTGACGTCCGGCGCCGGGGCGCCCGCCGTCAGCAGGTCCCGCAGCGAGGGGTGGCCGGCGGCGCCGTCGAGGACGACGAGCCGTTCAGCCGGGATTCCGGCCCGGGTCGCGGCTTCCTGGGCGGCGGGGAGCAACGCGGAGACAGTAAACAGCCATTCCGCGCCGGCGTCGGCGAGCTGGAGGGCGATCTCGTCAGCCGTGTAGAGCGAGTTGACGGTGGTGACCGTCGCACCGGCCCGCAGCAGCCCGTGGAAGACGACGGTGAACGCCGGGACGTTGGGACACAGGATCGCGGCGACACCGTGGACGCCCAGGCCTTGGGCCGCGACGGCCCCGGCCACGGCATCGATCTGGCCCACGAGGACCCGGTAGCTGGTCTCAGCGCCGGTCGTGCCGTCGACGACGGCGATCCGGTCCAGATCAGCGTCCTCCAGACCGCCAAAAAGGTAGTCGTAAAGGCTGACGTCGGGAATTTCCACATCGGGGAACGGGCTCGAAAACACGCAACATCTCCTTTGATCCGCGTCCGCCCCGCTGGCGGCGGCTGGTGCCACTCTAGTGCCGTCTGGCCTGCCTGGACAGCACCGTGCCAGCCCGCGCCGCAACGCCCGGCGGGGATTCTGCGTTCCCGCCCAGTTACTTCCAGCATGAACGCGTTTTGGCATCAGCGCAGTGCGGAAATCCGCGGGCGCCGGGTAGGCGGTCCCGGACTAACCGGGCAGGAGCGTCGCACCCGCCCGGGCACCTGCTCAGTCAAGCAGCAGGGCGGGCTCTTCCAGGATCGCCGCGACGTCGGCCATGAACCGTGCCGAGAGGTCGCCGTCCACCACGCGGTGGTCGAAGGAGCCGCCGAGGGTCGTGATCCAGCGCGGAATCACCTCGCCATCCAGGACCCAGGGCTTCTGCTTGATGGTGCCGAACGCCACGATCGCCACCTCGCCGGGATTGATGATCGGCGTGCCCGTGTCGATGCCGAGGGCGCCGATGTTGGTGACCGTCAGAGTGCCGCCCTGCATCTGGGCGGGCTGCATCTTACCGGCCCGTGCGGTCGTGGCGAGCTCGTTCAGGGCCAGGGCCAGCTCCTTGAGGGACAGGTCCTGGGCGTTCTTGATGTTCGGGACCATCAGGCCACGGGGCGTG
>DATITT010000498.1:0-2088 GCA_035467435.1 Arthrobacter sp.
CCCCTGGAGTTCGTCCAGGTCCCCGGCGTGGAGCGGCCCGTCATGAAGCGCCCTCCCACGTCCCACGTTCCGGTCGTCACCACAGCCGGTCCCCGGGTTGAGCAGCCCCGGAAGTCCGGCAAACGCCGTCCGGGTCCTTCCCGCCCTGCGGCCGGGATCCCGGCCGCAGCCCAGCCCGACGAGGACTTCGCCGGCCGGCCACCTGTCGCGGCGAATGCCGCCTACGGGCTTGAGCCCCTCGACGCGGACACGGCCGGCCTTGGCAGGGCGCGGCGCCTCCGCCTTGTACAGCTCGCGGTGCTGGCCCTTGGCGTGATGGCGCTGATCGCCGGCACCATGCTGATCATCACTGGCCTCTCCGGCTAGCTACCTTCGTTCCTGGTCCCGCTGTTCCGGCTGGCGGCCATTCCACGCATTACCGCTACACGCTTTTTCACCCACCCGGCTTTTTCCCAACAAGCTTTTTCCCAACAAGGAGTACCGTGACTGCAACAGATTCAGCCATCGCCACAGCCCGCCACGCAGCCCGAGCTGCCGCGGAGAAACTCGCTGAGGACATTATCGCCATGGACGTCAGCGAACGGCTGGCCCTGGCCGACATCTTCCTGATTGCCTCCGCACCGTCCGAGCGCCAGGTCAACGCCATCGTGGACGGCATTGAAGACGAACTCTCCAAGTTCGAGCTCAAGCCGATCCGCCGCGAAGGACGCTCCGGCGGCCGCTGGGTGCTGCTGGATTACGGCGACATCGTCATCCACGTCCAGCACGAGGAAGACCGGGTGTTCTACGCCCTGGAGCGTCTCTGGAAGGACTGCCCCGTCGTGGACCTGCAGCTCGGGGATGACACCTCCGCCAAGGCCGCGTCAACCTCCGAAGCGGAGTAGCAGCGGGAGTACAACGGAATATGCCCGATTTGGAATTTTCCGAAAGGCTGTTCTAAGATATTTGAGTTGCTTCGGAGAGATCCGGACGAAAAAGCCGGAACCGAAGGCATTTGCTGGCGGGGTCGGAGCAACGAAAATTCGGGGCTGTGGCGCAGCTGGTAGCGCACCTGCATGGCATGCAGGGGGTCAGGGGTTCGAGTCCCCTCAGCTCCACCGGATGATCCGCCGGAATCGAAAGATTCCGGCGGATTTTTTTATCCGCCGGCGTGCCGGTTGTGCCCGCGGTCTGGCGGCACTTCAGGAGAATTCCCGGACTGCCGGAGCGGGCGGCGTGTCGATTCGCGCGAACCGGAATTGTGGTTTAAGATAAACAGGTTGCTTCAGGGAAGACTGTCCTTCGCAGGAAAGTCCTACCAGGCAAATTCGGGGCTGTGGCGCAGCTGGTAGCGCACCTGCATGGCATGCAGGGGGTCAGGGGTTCGAGTCCCCTCAGCTCCACCAAAGAGGTCCTGCTCACTGAGCAGGACCTCCTTTGTTTCCCGGTCAGCCACCCGTGATCGGCGGGCCCGCCGCGCTTTCACCCGTGTCGCTGCCGGCCTTTCCTCTCTCCCGCCAGGCCCGCCATGCGCCCGTAGACCACAAGGCCCACAGCACCAGGAGCGGCTGAAACAACAGGCGGATTCCGCGGCTCAGGTCCGAATTGAGTCCGAACGAATCGGTGCCGGTGGCGAACTGGGAAATGTTGCCCGGAAAGACCGCGATGAAGAAAACAGCAACCATCCAGCCGAGGGCCACCCGCCACCGCTTGAGCAGCCAAAGGCCCAGCCCCAGGCCGATTTCCACCAGGCCGGAAGCGACCACGACGAAGTCCACGTCCAGAGGCAGCCAGGGCGGCACCTGGGCGTAGAACGCCTCACGGCTCCAACCCAGGTGGCTGACGCCGGCCAGGACCAGGAACCCGCCCAGCAACAGCCGGCCGGCGGTCCGCAGCCCGGCGCGCAGCCGGGAATCCGCGGAGCGGGGCGGCACCGGCCGGTCTGAGGGAACCGGACCGGGGGACTGAACTGGACTGTCGGCCATGCGGCGCCACCTTCACTCTGGGGAAACCAGCTTAGCAATCCGGCCGGACCGGCACCCCCGGCCCGCCCGCTCGACTAAAGTTGGGCATGTGAACGAGACCCTGCCCCCGTGCCCCGCGTGCTCC
>DATITT010000499.1:0-16050 GCA_035467435.1 Arthrobacter sp.
CAGGTTTTGCGCTGAAGACTTTGCTGGCTGACGATGACCTCAACCGGGCGGTGCTGGACTTCGTTACCGTGTTCGCCAAGACAGCCCGCCAGCCTGTGGTGCTGCGCTTCCCGTCGCCGATGGCCTGGCTCAGGGGCACGCACCACTTCTCGGGCGCGAATGACACCAGCGACCTCGACGCCGACAATGCCGAGAATGCCTCCATGTATGTCAGCGACTGGCTGCGGGCGTTCGCGGGGCTGCCCGTCGCGGGACTCCTGCTGGACAACCGAACGCCTGCCGGCGCCTCCGGCGGCGTGCACGTCCCGCTGGAGGCCTATACTCCGATCGCCAATCTGGCCGGCAACTACCGTTGGACGCTGGGGCAGCTCGACGACGACCAGGCGCGTCTGCATGGGGACGCTGCGGTTGGCGCCTATATTCCTGCAGGGTTCTGGCTGGAGCCGGACGTGGAACTCCCGGCCGGGGACTTCTACCTGGGCGACATCCCCAGCGCCGCTTCGCCGGAGGGCGTGCTGGCCAGACTGGAAACCCTGGGGTAACTGCCCCCTGGTTACTTCGGCGGGAGCAGGTGCCGGCGTCGTGCCTCTGTGACGCAGGCCCTTCGGTCACTGACGCCGAGAGTGTTGAACAGGCTCTTGAGATACCACTTGACGGTATTGATGCCCAGATGCAGCTCCTGGGCGATTTCGCGGTTGGACCTGTCCTTCTCGACCAGACGCAGGATCGTCTGTTCGCGTTGCGACAGGCCCGGTTCCGGCACGGACGTGCTGCTGCCCGGGCCGGTGGCTGGAGTGACCGGCTCAGCAGACCACCCGGCATCGCGGGTGGTCTTCGCCTGGGCATCCAGCCGGATGAGGACGCTGAGGAAGCGCGGTAACTCGTGGCTGGCCCCCTCCGGTGCGGGCTCGCGCCGCAGCCTTGCCGCGATGGCGCGCACCAGCTCCAGGCAGCCCGCACCGCCATCGAGCACGGGCCGGACCAGGCCCAGCCGGGAACACGTCTCCAGGGCCGGCCATAGCGTCGTTTCGGCTTCCGCGCGGTTCCCCGCCTGTTCAAGCGCGACCGCCAGCAGGATACGGGCATTGAGTTCCGCCCTCGGCCCCAAATAGGCTGATGCCCGGGACAGCAAGTGGCGGGCGCCTTTCACCGTGTCCGGTTCGCTGGGGGAGTCCGTGCCCTCGTGCCCGGCGCCAGCCAGGGCGGACCGCAACAGCGTGGCCAGCTGGATCTGGTGATTTGTCTCAGCCAGCCCTTCCAGCCGCGGTCCGGTGCTGTCCGCCGCTTCCGGGGCAGCTGCCGCTCCCAGTTGGCCACCGTGGGGTTCGGCGTGGATGGTCCGGGGGCTGATTCCCAACTGCACGCGTTCCAGATTCATGACCAGTCTGAGCCGGTCCAGGCCGAGGCTGTCGGCCACCAGATCGCCCTCGTCGAGTATTTCCCGGGCCCGTGGAGTGTCCCCCCGGAGTGCTTTGATTCTTGCCAGCGTGGCGTACGTGGACACCATGAAGTCCACCACCCCGCCTTCGGAACCCAGCTCGCGGGTCTCTTCCAGTAACTTCTCCGCTTTGTCGAGTTCGCCGCGTTCATAAAGCAACTGGCCCATCATGGCTCCCGCCAGCCGCGCCGCATGCGAGAATCGCCCCGCCTTGCGCCGGCCGAGTTCCACCGCCGCCGTGAAGTGCTGGTCCACGCTGTCCAGATCGAGCAGGGCGTAGGCGGCAAGCCCCGCGAAACAATGCCCGTACACGCCACTGAAGGGGCCCGAAGTAAGGCCGTGAAACTTCGCGGCCCAGCGCTGTTGTTCCAAAGCGAGAGGGTACTCGCCGTCGTGGATCTTCTTGAACGTTGAGACGTTCGCTGCCACTGAGACGATCCAGGGCCGGAGCAGATCCGCCTGGGCGAAGCACTTCTCGTCCAATTCATCCACGTGATTCACTCTGTCGCTGTACATGTCGATGCAGCTCTGGACCACGAGCCCTTCGACACCCAGTTCAAAACGGTCGTGTTCGGTCAGGGTCGTATCGGCGGGCATGACGGCCTCGGCCCGGTCCAAGGCACTCTGCGCCGCTGCAGATTGGTGAAGCAGTGTATGGGCCCACGCTATCGCCGTCTGGAGCCGGGCCTGCCCGGCCACATGATCAGCCGGGATCTTGCCGACGAGAGCCAGCAGGGTCGACATGCTGGAGTGTTCCACCAGCCACATTGCGCGAAATTCCACGATCTCCGCCGCGAGCTCAACCTCCCCGGCGGCGAGGGCATGGTCCACTGCGTCGCTGGGGAATCCGCTTTCCGAATACCAGCGGGCAGCGATCAGGTGTAATTCCTTGGTCCGGCCCGGGTAATCGCGCTCCAGACGGCGGCGCAGGTAGTCCTCAAACAGGTGGTGATAGCGGTACCACGTGCCGTCCTCGTCAAGGGGCTGCAGGAAAAGATCCTGTGCCTGGATCTTCTCCAGCATTGCCTGGCCCAATTCCACGCCCGAAAGAGCGGACGCCAGTCCCGCGCACAGCCGTTCCGGAACCGACGTCATCAGGAGGAAGTCCAGCGTTTCGGGGTCGAGGGTGTCGAGGACGTTTTCGGCCAGATATTCGCCAATGGACGCGTGCCGGCCCGAGAGCCGTTCGATCAGTTCTGAGGCCTCCCGGTGGTCCCTGAGGGACAGGGAGACCAGCTGCAGCGCAGCGATCCACCCCTCAGTCGTCCGGTGGAGGCTGGCCACGTCTCCCGCATCCAGATCGAGCCGGTTGATGCCAACGAGGAAGTCCTGGGATTCCGTTTCATCGAACCGCAGCGCGACTGCGTCCACCTCGATCAGCTGGTCCCGCACCATCAGCCGGCCCAATGGCAGGCCTGACCGGTTGCGGCTGGTGATGATGAAGGACAAATGCGAGCCGCCGGCATCCAGCAGCCGTTCCACGACCGCCCTGGTTCTGGGCTCCGTGACCAGGTGCCAGTCATCCAGGGTGATGACGATGTCCTGCCCGCCCTCGTCGATGGCGTTGATCAGAGCGGGAACCACGTAGTGCTCGGCGTCGCCGGGCCGCTCCTCCAGCAGTTGCTGCAGCTCCTCCTCGAACCCGGGGATGGCTTTGCGGATTGCCTGGAGCAGATGGGAAAGGAACCAGATGGTGTTGTTGTCGTCCCGGTCCAGGGACAACCAGACGGTAATGAGGCCCTGGGACGCGAGGCTTTCCATCCATTGGGCGGCAAGGGTCGACTTGCCGAAACCGGCCGGGGCGTGGATCAACGCAAGCCGCCGTTTCCGGTCCGAGTGGAGCATTTCGGTCAGCCGCGTGCGGTGAACCCACTGGGCAACCGGCTCGGGCGCGCGGAACTTGCTTGATGCACTGGGTGGTCCCGTCGGCATCCGCCACCTCCTTGTGGTCCGGCGGTCGCCGGACAATGCATGTGGCCCTCTGAAATCCTATGGGAATAGCGGCATCAAAGACAGTGGTGACCACTGCGCGCTCCTCCGTGCGGCCTCCCGCCCCCGACGGACCGCACCACAGCCAACGCGGGGTCAGATACGGCCCATCCCCGATGCTTCGATGGGCTGTATCTGACCCCGTGTCGGTACTTCTAGACGGCTTCGAGGACGCTGACGTAGTTGGCGATGCCGACGCCGCCCATGTTCTGCACGGCAGCGCGGCGGGCCGTGGGAAGCTGCATGCCCCCCGCTGTACCGGTGAGCTGCATCGCGGCGATGACGTGCTGCGAGACGCCGGTGGCGCCCACGGGGTGGCCCTTGGCCTTGAGCCCGCCGGAGACGTTGATGGGCAGCTTGCCGTCCTTGAAGACCCAGCCTTCCTCGATGGCGCGGGCCCCCTGGCCCGGTTCGGTCAGTCCCATGGCCTCGTACATAAGCAGCTCGGCGATGGTGAAGCAGTCATGCACCTCGGCGAAGTCCAGCTCCTCGAGTCCGACGCCGGCCATCCCCAGCGCGCGCTGCCAGGAGGCCCGCGTCGCGTTGAAGGCGGTGGGGTCGCGGCGTTCGGCGGGGAAGAAGTCGTTCGCGTGGCCGAAGCCGGCGAGCCGGACCGGGGCAGTGGCCCCGCCGGTGGGGGCGACGCTCAGCACGACGGCGGCGGCGCCGTCGGACACGGGCGAGCAGTCGGTCCGGCGCAGCGGGTCGGCGACCATCGGGTTCTTGTCCGAGACCGTGCGGCAGAACTCCTCGCCGAGGTCCTTGCGGAGCTGGGCGTAGGGGTTGTCGACACCGTTGCGGTGGTTCTTCGCGGCGATGGTGCCCAGCACGTCCGAAAGATTCCCTGCGCCAGCGCCATAGCGCTTCTCGTAATGCTTGGCCACGTCGGCGAAGAGCCCGGTGAAGCCGGTGCTGGAGGCCTTGCCGGCCATGTCGTAGTCCGCGCCGAGCAGAGCCGCGCCCACCACGTCGGCCCCGGCCTGCGTCCTCTTTTCGGCACCGATCACGAGGACGGTCTTCGCGGTTCCGGCCAGCAGGGACTTTGTGCCCTGCTGGAACGCGGCTGACCCTGAGGCGCAGGCGTTCTCGACCCGGGTGGACGGGACATTGGCCAGCTGCTCGGAGACCTGAAGGGCCAGCGAGGACGGGAACGCCAGCGGCATCATGCCGGAGTTGAACTGGCCGAGGTAGATTTCGTCGATCTGGCCCGGCTCGATCCCGGCGTTGCCGATCGCCTCCGTGGCGACCTGGACGATCAGGGATTCGAGGGTCTCGTCCGTGAGTTTACCGAAGCGGCTGTGGCCCCATCCGGTCAGCAGGACGTCTTTGCCGAACTGTTCGCGCAGGCTCATGCTGTGGCTCCTTCAAGGGTGGGGGTTGCGTCCAGGGACGGGGCGACGTCGAAGCTGGCTTCGGTTTTCCCGCGGAGTTCCTCCACGGTGACGCCCGGGGCGAGGCGGGTCAGCGTGAGCTGCCGGACGCCGTCGACCCTTTCAAGGTCAAAGACCGCGAGGTCGCTGATAATGCGGTCCACGCAGCTCAGCCCGGTGAGGGGCAGGGTGCATTCCTTGACGATCTTGGCGGTGCCGTCCTTGGCGTTGTGCTCGGTGAGGACCACGACGCGCGGGGTGCCGGCGACGAGGTCCATGGCGCCGCCCATGCCCTTCACCATCTTGCCGGGGATGGTCCAGTTGGCGAGGTCGCCGTCGCCGGAGACCTGCATGGCGCCGAGGATGGCGACCTTGACGTGCCCGCCGCGGATCATGCCGAAGGAGGCGGCGGAGTCGAAGATGCTGCCGCCGGGCAGGACCGTGACGGTCTGCTTCCCGGCGTTGATGAGGTCCGCGTCCTCCTCGCCCTCGTAGGGGAAGGGTCCCATGCCGAGCAGGCCGTTCTCGCTCTGCAGCACGACGCGGACGCCCTCGCGCAGGTTGTTGGCGACCAGCGTGGGGATGCCGATGCCGAGGTTGACGTAGTCGCCGTCGTTGAGTTCTTCGGCCGCGATGGCAGCCATTTCATTCCGGGTCCAAGCCATGATGATTCTCCTGAAAATGTAGGGGCGGCGCTCAGGCCGGAACGGATGCGGCTTCGGTGGCTGCTGTGTCGGCTGCTTCGGCGCGGGGGCGGACCGTGCGCTGTTCGATGTCCTTGACCCGGTCGCTGGCCTGGACCAGGCGCTGGACGAAAACGCCCGGAGTGATGATGTGGTGGGGGTCCAGGGCGCCGGGTTCGACGATGACCTCGGCTTCCGCGACGGTCACGGCGCCGGCAGCCGCGACGACGGGGTTGAAGTTCTGCGCGGTGTAGCGGTAGATCAGGTTGCCGTCGGTGTCGGCGGTGTGGGCGTGCACCAGTGCGACGTCGGCCTTGATGGCGCGTTCCTGGACGTACGTCTCGCCGTCGAACTCCGCGAGCGGTTTGCCTTCAGCGACGAGAGTCCCGACGCCGGTCTTGGTGTAGAAGGCCGGGATGCCGGCGCCGCCGGCGCGGAGGCGCTCGGCCAGGGTGCCCTGCGGGGTGAACTCCACCTCCAGCTTGCCGGCGAGGTACTGCTCGGCGAAGAGCTTGTTCTCGCCCACGTAGGAGGCGATGACCTTGCGGACCTGGCCGGCTTCAATCAGCACGCCGAGGCCTTTGCCGTCCACGCCCATGTTGTTGGACACCACAGTGAGGTCTTTGACGCCTGAATCGCGCACCGCCTCGATCAGGTCTGCCGGGATGCCGCTGAGGCCAAAGCCTCCGACGGCGAGCGTCATGCCGTCCCGCAGTACGTCCTGCAGCGCGGCGGCCGCTCCGGATTTCAGCTTTGACATCGCATCTCCTCATTGAGCTCTTGATGCAATCCACTTTGTGGACTGTTCCTCTGCTGTTGAAGCCTACGGTGCCGAAATGGGGGCTGTCAATGAACGATTTTTCCCTAAACCGGTGCATTTTTACAGTGTGGACGGTAGGCTGGGGACTATCCACAATGTGGATGGTTTAGGTAGATCAAAGTCGAGTTTTGAGGAAATATGACGTCACCACCGGTCCAGGGCGCACAGGTCGTCAGTCGCGTCGCGTCGCTGATGCGCATTGTCGGACGGAAACCGGAGGGCTCCCCGCTCGTGGAGCTGGTCAGGGAATCCGGGCTCACCCGCCCCACCGTGCACCGGCTGCTTTCCTCGTTGGCCTCCGAGGGCCTGCTGGACCAGGACCCGGTCAGCGGCAACTGGGTCCTGGGTCCGGAGATCCTGCTGATGGGTTCGGTGGCCTCGGCGCGGTTTCCGCTGGAGGACATCGCCCGGCCCAGCCTCCGCCGGCTGGCCGAGGAGACCGGCGAGAGCGCGTTTTTCTCCATCCGGCGCGGTGCCGAAACGGTGTGCCTGCTCCGGGAGGAAGGCAGCTTCCCGGTGCGGTCCTTCGTGCTGCACGAGGGCGTCCGCTTTCCGCTCGGGGTGGCCTCCGCCGGGACCGCCATTATGGCGTTCCTGCCCGAGGCGGAGCAGGAGGAACTTCTGGCGGACTGGCCCAGGCATGCGGGCGATTTCGCGGCCGCGCACACCGAGGCCCTGGTCCGTGCCAACCTTGCTGCGACGCGGCAGGCCGGCTATTCGGTGAACCCGGGGCTCGTGCTGGAGGGCAGCTGGGGGATGGGGGCTGCAGTTTTCGACCAGCGCGGTCGCCCGGCCTGGGCGCTGTCGCTGACCGGCATCGAGCCGCGTTTCAAAGGGGAACGGCAGGGAATGCTCGGACGCCTCCTAATGGATGAGGCCCACCGGATCTCCACGCTGCTCCAGGGCGCCACGTAGCCGCCCGGGCCCGGGCCGGGGGCGCGGGCTGCCCGCACGGTGAGTCCCGCCGTCGTACTTCGGTGAGTCCCGCCGTCGTGCTGCCCGGACGGAGCGAGTCCTCGGTCCGGCTACTTCCACCAGGTGTCGAAGATGGTGACCGGGACGGTGCGCTTGTGCCGGGTGCGGAGGTATTTCTGTTCGATCAGCTCGGCTGCGGCCACGGGGATGTCACGGCCCTCGAGGTAGTCATCGATCGTGTCGTAGCTGAGGCCCAGTTCGTCCTCGTCGGTGCGGCCGGGCTGGCCGTCGAGGAGGTCGGCCGTGGGGACCTTCTCCCAGATCCGGGCCGGGGCGCCCAGCTCGGCGAGCAGGGCACGGTTCTGGCGCTTGTTCAGTCCGAACAGCGGCAGGATGTCCGCGCCGCCGTCGCCGTACTTGGTGAAGAAACCGGTGACTGATTCCGCGCCGTGGTCCGTGCCGATGACCAGGTAATTGTGCTCGCCGGCGAGGGCATACTGCGCGATCATGCGGGTGCGGGCCTTGGTGTTGCCCTTGTGGAAGTCGGAGATCCCGTTGCCCACGGTCTTCTCGAATTCGTCCTCAAAGCCATCCACGGCCGCCGAGATGTTGAAGGTCCACTCGGTCTTGGCCTGGATGAAGTCCAGGGCGGCCTGGGCATCGTGCTCGTCGTGCTGCACGCCATAGGGGAGGCGGACGGCAACGAAGTCAGCCTCCACACCTTCGGCCGTCAACTCATCGACGGCAAGCTGGGCCAGCCGGCCGGCGAGGGAGGAATCCAGCCCGCCCGAGATGCCGAGGACGAATCCCCTGGTGTGGGTCGCTGTCAGGTAATCCTTGAGGAACGTGACGCGTTTGCGCACCTCCCCGGCGGGGTCGATCCGGGGCTGCACGCCCATTTCTTCGATGATCTTCGCCTGGAGTTCACGCATGACTCAAAGCCTAGCCAGCAGTGTCAATTCCGCTCAACTGTGTCCGTCAGGGCCGGCGCTGCGGATAGCGGATGGCGCTGCGCAAAATACCTGGCGCTGCGCGAATACCCCTCGCGCACGCCTGGAACCACCGCGCAGGGCTGGAACCGCCGCGCAAAAAATCTCCCGTGGCACCCCGCGCAGGCGTAGCGTATGGCCATGGAGAAGACCGGGTGTGTGGTGGTCGGCGGCGGGCCGGCCGGGATGATGCTGGGACTGTTGCTGGCGCGGGCCGGGGTGCAGGTCACGGTACTGGAGAAGCACGATGATTTCTTCCGGGACTTCCGCGGCGACACCGTCCACGCGTCCACCATCCGGCTGATCGATGAGCTGGGCCTGGGCGAGGAGTTCCGCCGCCTTCCGCAAAGCCGGCTGAGCAACGTCGCCTTCCCGGTGCCCGGCGGGCCGCCCGTGACCATGGGCAACTTCGATTCGCTGCCGCCGCCCTACAACTACGTGGCCATGATGCCGCAATGGGACTTCCTGAATTTCCTGGCCGACGCCGCCGCGCAGGAACCGTCCTTCAGCCTGCGGATGGGCCACAGGGCCACCTCGCTGGCCCGCAACGGCGGCCGGGTCACCGGGGTCCGCTACCGGACCGCGGACGGGTCCGCGGGTGAGATCCGGGCGGACCTGGTGGTCGCGACGGACGGGCGCCACTCCACCCTGCGCGCTGCGGCCGGGCTGGCCCCGAAGGGGTATCCCGTGCCGTTCGACACCTGGTGGTTCCGTCTGCCGCGGCTCGCCTCCGAGCGCGGCGAGATCGCGGGAATCGTGCCTGCCTTCGGCCGCGGCGAGGCACTGCTGGCGCTCAACCGCACCGACTACTTCCAGATGGGATACCTCGCGCCGAAGGGCGCCGACGCCAGGATCCGCGCCGAGGGCGTTGAGGGCTTCCGGCGCCGGATCGCGGGGCTCCGCCCTGATCTCGCCGACCGCTTGGACGCGATCGCCTCGCTGGAGGATCTGCACTGGCTGGACGTGCGCCTTGACCGGCTGCGCCACTGGCACATCAACGGGCTGCTCTGCATTGGCGACGCCGCCCATGCGATGTCTCCGGCCGGCGGGGTCGGGATCAACCTGGCTATCCAGGATGCGGTGGCCGCCGCGGACTGCCTGGCCCCGGCGCTTCTCCGCGGCCGGGTCTCCCGCGGGGACCTGGCGAAAGTTGAACGACGGCGGCGAATGCCCACCGTCGTCGTGCAGACTGTGCAGCGGGTGATGCACCGGCTGCTTTTCGAGCCGATCATGACCGGAACGCGGGCAGGGGCGCCGGCCGTCCTGCTGTTCGTGGCAAGGCACCTCCCGGCCGTCGGCAAGGTGGTTCCGCGGTTCGTGGCTTTCGGGCCGCGGCCGGAACACGCCCCCGCGTTCGCCCGGCGCGCCCCGCAGCGCCGGTAGCAGCGACAGGGAGCCGGCCAGGCTACGACGCCGGATTGGTCGAGCTCGACTACGCGGTCGGTGCGGGGCGTTCGGGCGGATAGAACGCCAGCCTAGCCGTGGGCCTCGAGGTAGCCGATCAGTCCCTTCACCGTGGCCACTGCCGGGTAGTCCCGCTCCGGGATGTCGACGCCGGTGGCCGTGTCGATCGTTTCGACCAGCCGGAGGAAATCCAGCGAATCGAGTTCGAGGTCCTGCCGGAGCCGGGCGTCCTCGTCCACCTCGGCCAGGTCCACGTCCGGCGCCACCTTGCCGATCGCCGCCTCCACAGCCGCCCGGGCGTCCTGTTCGTTCATGATTCCTCCTGTTTCACAGTTGCTCCGGTGTCTGCAGCAGCTCGTCGATCCGCGCCAGATAGCGGCCGCCGCGCAGCCCGTCGCTGACCCGGTGGTCGGCGGAGAGGGTGGCGGTCACGGCGGGCCGGACGCCGAGCATCCCGTTCTGCGCCCACGGTTGCTCCAGGACCCGGCCGAATCCAACCATCGCGACCTGCGGGGGATAAATGACACCGAAGACACTCTCCACACCGAGGTCCCCGAGGTTCGTCACGGTGATGGTGGGATCCGCCATTTCGGCGCGCTGCAGCCGTCCGGCCCGCGCGCGGCTGACGAGGTCCCTCAGCTGCTCCATCAGCACATCCACCGGCAGGGTGTCCGCGTCGTGGATGGCCGGGGCCACCAGGCCGCCCTGGCGCAGGGCCACGGCAACACCGAGGTGCACGGACGCGCTGGGCCGGAAGCCGCCGTCGTCGTAGAACCCGTTGACCTCCGGGACGTCCTTGGCCGCGAGCGCCGCGGCCTTGAGCAGCAGCGCGGAGGGGACCATCCGGGACGCCACCGGCCGCTGGGCATTGACGGACTGCATCCAGTCGACGGCGGCGCGCAGGTCCAGGGTGGTGCTCAGGTAGTAGTGCGGGATGGTCTTCTTCGACCGCGACATCAGGGCCCCGACGGCGCGGCGCAGGCTGGCCACACGCTCGCGGGCCTCCGAAGGCTTCCCGGAACCGGCTGCCGCCGGCACCCCCACGGAGGGCCGTCCGGCTGGAGCCTCCGCGGCCTCCGGCGCAGTTTCCCGTACACCGGCTTCCGGCGCCTCGACTACCGGCGCGGCTTCTACCGGCACGGCCACTTCAGGGGGTGCGGCCGCCGGGTGGCTGGCCGCGGCGTGCTGCACGTCTGCCACGGTCACGGCCCCCTCCGGTCCGGTGCCGCTGACGGCGGAAAGCTCGACGCCGAGTTCTGCGGCGAGGCGCCTGGCCCGCGGCGAGGAACGGACCCGGGCCCCGGACGGCTTGGCCGCCACGGCGTGCTCCACATCGGCCCGCGTGATGGCGCCGCCCTTCCCGGTGCCGTGGATCCTGGCTGTGTCGACGCCCAGCCGGTGTGCCAGATGCCGCACCGGGGGCGCGATCGGGGGCGCGATCGGTGGAGCTTCCCCGGCCTTCGCGGCCGCGCCCCGGGCCGGGGGCGCCGGCGCCTCCTGACCGGGTGCCCCCATCTCGGCTGGGGTCTGCGTGATCCTGGCCAGCGGGGTGCCCACCGGTACGGTTTCTCCGAGGTCCACGAGGAGTTCCGCGACGACCCCCTCCTGGAAGGACTCCACATCCATGACCGTCTTGTCGGTGTCCACCACCGCCACAAGGTCCCCGCGGCGCACATAGTCACCGGGCTTGACCAGCCATTCGACGATCTTGCCGTGCTCCATGTCAGCCCCGAGGGACGGCATCAGGAAATCACCCACTGGCCGCGACCGCCTCCTTGGCTGCGGCCACAATCCGTTCGACGGACGGCAGTGCGGCCATCTCCAGATGCTTGGAGTAGGGGATCGGCACTTCGGCACTGCAGACCCGGCCCACCGGGGCGTCCAGCTCATAGAACGCGTGCTCGGTGATCCGGGCGCTGATCTCGGCGGAGATGCTTCCGCTGCGCCATCCCTCATCCACCACCACCGCCCGGTGGGTCCTGCGTACCGAGGCGAGGATGGCGGCTTCGTCGAGCGGCCGCAGGGTGCGCAGGTCCAGCACCTCCGCGTCGATTCCCTCGTCCGAGAGCTGCCCGGCGGCGTCGAGCACTGCCGGAAGCGTTCCGCCATAGGTGATCAGCGACAGGTCGTTCCCGGGGCGCCGCACCGCGGCGGTGTTGATGTCCACCGGGCCGGCGTCGTCGTCGAGCTCCCCGGTCACGTTGTAGAGCGAGCCGTGCTCGAAGATCAGCACCGGGTCGGGATCCTCCAGTGCGGTCCACAGCATGCCGCGGGCGTCGGCGAGCGTGGCGGGGGCGAGGATGCGCAGCCCGGGGATGTGCGCGTACCAGCCCTCCAGGCTGTGCGAATGCTGCGCCCCGAGCTGGCGGCCGGCGCCCGTGGTCATCCGGATCACGATGGGGACGTTGAATTGCCCGCCGGACATGTGCAGCAGTGAGGCGGCGTTGTTCACGATCTGGTCCAGCGCGAGCAGGCTGAAATTGACGGTCATGATCTCCACGATCGGGCGCATTCCGCCGAGTGCCGCACCGACCCCCGCCCCGACAAAACCGGACTCCGACAGCGGTGTATCGCGGATCCGCGCAGGCCCGAACTCCTCCAGCAGGCCCAGGCTCACCGCGAAGGACCCGCCGTACGCCCCGACGTCCTCACCCATCAGGAACACCCGTTCATCGCGGAGCATGGCATCGCGGATGCCTGCACGGAGTGCCTCGCGGTAACTGGATTTCATGGCTCAAGCCCTTCGCCGGTTGTCGGGCCCGTGCCGCGCTCGCTGTACACGAAGCGGGTGAGGTCCTCCACGGGTTCGAGGGTTCCGGCTTCGGCGAATTCGACGGCGGCGGCGACCTCCGCGGCGGCATCCCCCTCGAGCTGTTCCCAGTCCTGCGTGGAGAGCTGGCCTGCGGCTTCCATCGTGGCGCGGAGCAGGGTGATCGGGTCGCGTTCGAGCCATCGGGCGACTTCGGATTTGTCGCGGTAGCGTTCCGGGTCGAACATCGAGTGCGCCCGGAACCGGTAGGTGCGCAGCTCCAGGAAGTGCGGTCCGCCGCCGGAACGGACGGCGTCCACCGCGCGCCGGGCCGTTTCCTCGACGGCCAGGACGTCCATGCCGTCCACGGCCCACGCCGCGATTTCGTAGGAGGCAGCCTTGAGCGCGATGTCCGTCTGCGATTCCGAGCGGCCCAGCGCAGTGCCCATGGCGTAGAGGTTGTTCTCGCAGCAGAACAGCACGGGCAGCTGCCACAGCGCGGCGAGATTAAGGCTCTCGTGGAATTCCCCTTCCGCGACGGCGCCTTCGCCGAAGAAGCACACGGTCACGCGGGAGCGCCCGGCCATCTTGTCCGCAAGAGCCAGCCCGACGGCGAGCGGCAGGCCCCCGGCGACGATCGCGTTCCCGCCGAAGAAGCGGGTGGCGGCGTCGAACAAATGCATGGACCCGCCGCGGCCGCGGCAGCAGCCCTCCACGTAGCCGTACATCTCGGCGAGGATCGCCCCGGCGGGGACCCCCCGCAGGAGGGCGTGGCCGTGCTCCCGGTAGGTGGCGACGACGGCGTCCTCCGGAGCCAGGGTTTCCAGCACCCCGGCCGCGACGGCTTCCTCACCGATGTAGACGTGCAGGAAGCCTCGGATCTTGGCGGCGCTGTATAGCTCGACGCATTTCTCCTCCAGCCGGCGGACCCGGAGCATCTGCAGCAGCAGGTGCCGCCCGTGGGCGGGGTCCAGGGTGTGGGCCGGCGGGTCCAGGGGCCCGGTCATGGCCGGGGCTCCTGCCGTTGTCCGTCCGGCCCCTGTCCGTCCGGTTCGGGTGGGCCGTCCGGTTCGGGCCGGCCGGCCGGGGTCTCGATGGTGGAGGTATCGCCCTCGGGCAGGCCGAGTTCGCGGGCCTTGAGCAGGCGCCGAAGGATCTTGCCGCTGCGGGTCCGGGGCAGGGCTGTGGTGAAATCCAGCAGCCGGGGCGCCACCGCCGGGCCGAGCCGCTTGCGGGCGAACCCGATGATCTCAAGCTGCAGTTCCGCCGAGGGCTCCCAGCCGGGCCGCAGTTCCACGAACGCCTTGACCACCTCCCCGGCCACCGGGTCGGGAACCCCGATCACCCCGGCCTCGGCCACGGCCTCGTGTTCCATCAGGGAGCTCTCCACTTCGAACGGGCCGATCAGGTGCCCGGAGGACTTGATGACGTCGTCGCCGCGTCCGACGAACCAGTAGTAGCCGTCGGCGTCGCGCTTGGCGAGGTCGCCGGTGAGGTACCAGCCGCCCACGAAGCAGCGGCGGTAGCGCTCCTCCTCATGCAGGTAGCCGCGGAACATCGACGGCCAGCCCGGCCGCAGGGCCAGCTCACCGACGGCATCCGGCGCCGTCACGAGGACCGCCTCGCCGTCCCGGAGGACCGGCTTGTCCTGGGCGTCCCGGGCCACGATGCCCGCCTCGACGCCGGGCAGCGGCCGGCCCATCGAGCCGGGGCGGATCTCAGTAGCGGCGAGGTTGGAGATCATGATGCCGCCGGTTTCGGTCTGCCACCAGTTGTCGTGCACGGGCTGGCCGAAGGCTTCCTGGCCCCAGACGACGACCTCGGGGTTGAGCGGTTCCCCGACGCTGGCGACGAAGCGCAGCGCGGACAGGTCATGGCCCCGGGCGCGGTCCGCCCCGGCCTTCATCAGCATCCGCAGCGCCGTGGGGGCGGTGTACCAGACCGTGACATGCTGTTCGGCGAGGATCCGGTACCAGCGGTCCGCGTCCATTTCCTCTTCGTCGACGATGGTCGTCACGCCGTGGGTCAACGGCGCGATCACGCCGTACGAGGTTCCGGTCACCCAACCGGGGTCGGCCGTGCACCAGTACACGTCCTCCGGGTGCAGGTCCAGGGCGGAGGTACCGGTCGCGTGGTGCGCGGTGACGGCGTCGTGCACGTGGATGGCGCCCTTGGGGGTCCCGGTCGTGCCGGACGTGAAGTGCAGCAGGGCCATGTCCTCGGCCTGCGTCGCGGCGATCTCACCGTCGGCCGGGGCTGCACGCATCAGCGCGGCGAGGTCCAGCGTGCCTGGCTCCGGGCGGCCGTCGGCGTCGGTCAGCAGGACGTGCCGGAGTTCCGGGAGCGAGTCGCGGAGGTGGGCAACTTTCTTGCGGTAGAGGGCCCGGGTGGTGACCAGGGCCCGGCCGGATCCCAGCTGCAGCCGCTGGCGGACGGGTTCCGGGCCGAAGGCGGAGAACAGCGGGCAGAAGACACTGGCGTTCTTCAGCGTGCCCAGCACCGCAATGTACAGCGCCGGTCCGCGCCCCGTGAGTGAGAAGACGCGCTCGCCGCGCCCGACGCCGAGGCTGCGCAGCACTCCGGCAAAGCGGTTAGTTTGCTCCGCGAGTTCGGCAAAGGTCAGGGAGTGGCTGCTGCCGTCGGCCCGGACGAACCGCAGCGCCTCGTGACCGGAATGCCCCCCGGCGGCGTGCCGGTCCACTGCCTCATAGGCGATGTTGACACCGCGGCCACCGGGCAGCCCGGACAGCTGATGCCGGGCTTCGTCCCAGGAGAAGGCGGAATAGGCTGCGTCATAGTCCACCAGGTTCGGCCGGACCCGGAAGCTGCCGATGTCTTTGGGAATCGCGGGCCAGCGGGTCGACCGTTCCGTTCCTGCTGTCATTGTTCCATCGCACTCCTGCCCGGCAGGGGATCCTAGAGGACAAAGACCCTGCGCCGGACCCGGGAGCCTCCGGACGGCTGCCCGACATCAACGGTGCAGGCGGGGGATCCGCTACCGGCCAGCCACTAAACTGGGTCCCATGACTGCCAACAGTGCCCCTGCAGCTGACACCGCTGCCGCCCGTGCCCGCCTGCTTGAACTGATCAAGGAGCTGGCCGTCGTGCGCGGCAAGGTCATCCTCTCCAGCGGCGCCGAGGCCGACTACTACATCGACCTGCGCCGGATCACGCTGCACCACGAGGCTTCCAAGCTCGTCGGCCAGGTCATGCTTTCGCTGCTCGACGACGCCGGCATCGACTATGAGTGCGCCGGCGGACTCACCATGGGCGCCGACCCGGTGGGCACCGCTGTGATGCACGCCGCCGTCGACGCCGGTCGACCCGTGGACGCCTTCGTGGTCCGCAAGGCGCAGAAGTCCTACGGGATGGGCCGCCAGGTGGAAGGGCCCTCCGTCGAGGGCCGCAAGGTGCTGGTGCTGGAGGACACGTCCACGACCGGGGGCTCCGCGCTGACCGCCGTCGAGGGCGTCCGCCGGGCCGGTGGCAACGTTGTCGCCGTGGCCGTGATCGTGGACCGCGACACCGGTGCCAAGGAAAAGATCGAGGCGGAGGCCGGGGTCCCCTACCTGTTCGCTTTCGGCAGGGACGAACTGGGCCTCAGCTAGAAGTTCATCCTTCAGCGGACGCGTGTGGACGGTGGAATGACCGTCAATTATCATTTTGCAATATCCACCACACCCCTCCGGAGAC
>DATITT010000500.1:0-8407 GCA_035467435.1 Arthrobacter sp.
AGGCCATGGGCGTGGCGTATCTGCTTCTGCCGGTAATCGGGGCCTGGGCCCTGGTCCGCGAGCTGCTTTTCGGCGCCCGTACCGAACGGCTGGCGAAAATCCTCGAAGCCGAGGGCGACCTGCCGGAAGACAACCTGCCCCGCACCCCCGCGGGGCGGATCATCCGCGAGGCAGCGGACCGTGAATTCGAGAAGTACCGTGCCGAGACGGAAGCCGCGCCGGACGACTGGCGCTCGTGGTTCCGGCTCAGCTGCGCCTATGACGCCGCGGGCGACCGCAAGCGGGCGCGCGCCTCGATGCGCGACGCCGTCCGGCTGTACCGCACAGGATCCCGCCAGGCCTGAGCCGCGGGGAAGCTACCGGATGCGGGCCGGCTGGTAGCGGCCGAGCTGGTTGGCGGCATGCGCCACCCACTCCAGCGGCCCCCGCCACGCCAGGGCCGCGAAAATTCCGCCCAGAACCAGGATCGCCACGGCCTGCGCCCAGTAGATGCCTTCCACCGTCCACCCGGACGGCAGCGGCTGGCCGTACAGTGAGGCCATCACGACCAGATGGGCCGTGTAAAAGCTCAGGGTCATGGCGCCGGCACCCCGCAGCGGGAGCAGCACGTCCACCCCGGTCCGCTGGACCAGCCGGCCCAGCAGCAGGCAGACGCCGACGGCAGCGGCCGCCACCCCCGAGGTGTGCAGCAGATCCAGTGTGGTGCCCGAGTGCGGGGCGCTGGAGGCGAGCCACCAGGCGGAGCCGGTTTGGTCCACGCCGGCCAGGTTGACCTGCAGGAGGCTCTCCAGCGGATACGAGGGATTGAGCAGGGAGGCCTGCAGCGCCGCCCGGCCGCCGAAGTCCTCCATCAGCACCACGCTGAACCACTTCGCCAGGACCGCCACCGCGGTTCCCACCGCCAGCAGCAGGACCGGGACCGCGGCGGTCGTGAGGGCCAGCCGGCCGATCGCGAGGCCGACCAGCAGGTAGGCAATCCACTGGAGGACGGGGTAGTAGCCGGTCAGGAACAGATCCCCGAGCAGCACGGCGGGGGTGGACAGATCCTCCCACTTGGGGTTGTGGCCCAGTTGCAGGCGCGGTTCGGCGGCGAGGAGCCAGGGCCGCAGCAGGAAGGCGAGCGCCGGGCTCACCAGCACCCAGCCGGCAGCCAGTACCAGCAGGTGTTTGACGTCCAGGCCGAGGAACGGCAGCACGCACAGGAACAACACGGCGTAGTGGACCAGAATGATGGCGATGTTCACCTCGAGCCCGCCGAGGGAGAGCCCGACGGCGCCGACCACCAGCGCGCGGAGGGCAATACCCCGGCGGGCCGCCCACAGCTGCGGACCCTGGAGCGGTTGCTGTTTGCCGGTGGACAGTGCCAGTCCGACTCCGGCGAGGACGGCGAACAAGGCCGAGGCGCGTCCGGAAAACACGAGCCCCACCCAGGTGGGGGTGAGCTCGGCATTGGACTCGAAGGTGGGGAAGACATGGGTGGCCATCATGCCCAGCAGGGCCAGCCCGCGGGCAGCATCGATGCCGGAGAGCCGGGCTCCGGGGCTGCTGCCTCCGCCGTTACGTCCGGCGCTGCGTCCGCCCCGGGCGGTACTGGCTGAGGAGGCTGTTCCGCGCGGGGTCATGTCTCGATCGTCTCATATTGGCCTGTGCGGCAGCCTGCCCGACGCCGGAGGCGCGGCACTCTCTTGTATTCGAATATATGTTCGAATAGCATGGGCCCATGAACAACACACCAGAGCCCGCCTTCCCCGGATTTACAGGGCCGGGATTTACCAGGCCGGGATCCACCGCGCCGGAACAGCGCGTCCCGGACGCCGGGTCCGGTGTCCTGAAGGCGATGAGCCCCGGCGTCGTGGATTTCCTCTTCCGGCAGTTGGTGGCCGGCGAAGCGGCGGAGGATGTCCAGTGGCAACGCGAAGGCACCGTCCTCTCCGCCCAGGCCCCGGGGGCGGAACTGGCCCGCCGGCTCGCCGAGACCGACCTCGACGCCCTGACCCCCACCGAGCTGTTCCATTACGTACGGGCCGCCCAGCGGCTCGCGGCGTGGGCCGAGTCGCTGCGGGAATCCGCAGTGGGCCGCTACTGCGCCGCCCCGCCAGGCGGTGATGCCCCGGCGGCCTGACGCAGCGTCCGCCGCCGTCCTCATCCCGGATGGCCTGCCCGCGGCGCGACGCAGTGCCTAGGATGGCAGGGTGACCACCGCGCTGACGCTCTCCGCCATCCAGTACACGGCCCTCAACGGCGGCATTGCCGCCAACGTTGCCGAACATATCCGCCTCATCGAAGACGCGGATGACCACGGTGCCCGGCTGGTGCTGTTTCCCGAGCTATCCCTGACCGGCTATGACCTCAACGGGCTGGCGGACCCGGAGCGGTGGGTGACCGCCGCAGACCCGCGGCTGGACGGCCTGCGCGAAATCTGCCGCCGGACCGGGATCACCGCGGTCGTCGGTGCCCCGTTCCGGGAAGCGGACGGCACGCCCCGGCTGGCCTCGCTCGCCCTGCACCCCAACGGCGGGCTGGACGCCGGCTTCAAGGTCTGGCTCCAGGGCCCGGAGCGGCAGCTCTTCCGCGCCGGAGACGAAGCGGTCATCCTGGACCTGGACGGCTGGCGCATCGCCCTGGCCATTGGCCCGGACGCCGCCCGTCCGGTCCATGCCGAAGCGCCGGAGGCCGGCGCCGACGTTTACGCCGTTTCGGCCCGCTACGCCGCCGGCGAGGACCACCGGCTGGCCCTGCACCTTGGGGCGCGGGCGATGGACAAGCGGATGTTCAGCGTGCTGGCCAACCTCGGAGGCACCACCGACGGTGGGCCCTCAGCCGGTGGGAGCGGGTTCTGGGGCCCCGACGGTCTGGTGCTCCGGCAGGCGGCCGGCACGGGGACCGAAGTGCTGACCGCTGCCCTGCACCACAGCGTCCTGGACCGCTACGCCCAGGAGCGTTCCGCCCCGAATCGCTCCGCCCCGGCATCCCGCGGTCCGGCCGCCGGATGAGGCGTCGGGGTCGGTTTGATCTTCATCACGTTGCCGCCATTGTCACATCACGCCGGTGACAGGGTAACGTTTTTCATATGGCTGACTCTGATACTCGCTCTTACACGTTCGGAACCCTCGCGACCGCCATGGTCACACCTTTCACATCCGACGGTGAGGTCGATTACCAGCAGAACGCCGAGCTGGCCAACAAGCTCGTCGACGACGGCAACGACGCCCTCGTTATTTCCGGCACCACCGGGGAGACCTCCACGCTGGAAGACGACGAGAAGGAAAAGCTCTTCCGGGTCATCGTGGAGGCTGTCGGGGACCGGGCCAAGGTCATCGCCGGAACCGGCACCAACCACACCTCGCACTCGATTGAGATGGCCAAGCGCGCCGCCAAAGCCGGAGCCCACGGGCAGCTGATCGTCACCCCGTACTACAACAAGCCGAGCCAGGCCGGCATCCAGGCGCACATCGAAGCCGTCGCGGACGCCGCCGATCTTCCCGTGATGGTCTACGACATCCCCGGCCGGTCCTGCGTGCCGATCCTGCCCGAAACCATGATCCGGCTCGCGGACCACCCGAACATCGTGGCCCTCAAGGACGCCAAGGCCGACTACGCCGCCCTCACCCGGGTCCTCGCGAACACTGACCTGGACGTTTACTCCGGCGACGACGGGCTGACCCTGCCGTGGATGGCCGCGGGCGCCGTCGGGCTCGTCAGCGTCTCCGCGCACGTCGCGTCGAGGCGGTTCCGCGCCATGATCGATGCCGCACTTGCAGGCGACTTCGCCACCGCCCGCACCATACATTTCGAACTGGACCCCATGGTCCGTGCAGTGATGACCCATATTCAGGGTGCTGTTGCTGCTAAGCAGGTTCTTAAGTGGCAGGGAGTCCTGCCCAACTCGGTTGTCCGATTGCCCCTCGTGGAGCCGGACGAAGCTGAGATCGAAACCATCCGCGAGGACTTGGCGGAAGCCGGAATGGTCTTTTCCTGATCAGGTGTTCCAACTGACGAGGAAAGACCAGGCCGGCAACCGCCTGGAAAGTAGTGCATTATGACCCAAACCGCCCTTCCCGGCCTTGTCACGCCGCCGAAACTGCTCAAGGACACCCTGCGGATCGTTCCGCTCGGTGGCCTGGGGGAGATCGGCCGCAACATGACCGTTTTCGAAATCGACGGCAAGCTGCTCATTGTCGACTGCGGCGTCCTCTTCCCGGAGGAAACCCAGCCCGGCGTCGACCTGATCCTGCCCGATTTCTCCTACATCAAGGACCGACTCGATGACATCATCGCCGTCGTCCTGACCCACGGCCACGAGGACCACATCGGTGCCGTTCCGTACCTGCTGCGCCTGCGCGCGGACATCCCCGTGGTGGGTTCCCGCTTGACGCTGGCCCTCATCGAGGCGAAGCTGCTGGAGCACCGGATCAAGCCGGTCACCCAGACCGTCGTCGAGGGACAGGTGCAGAAGTTCGGCCCGTTCGAATGCGAATTCGTGGCCGTCAACCACTCGATCCCTGACGCCCTCGCCGTGTTCCTCCGGACGTCCGGCGGCACCGTGCTGCACACCGGCGACTTCAAGATGGACCAGCTGCCGCTGGATGGCCGGATCACCGACCTCCGCCACTTCGCCAAGCTGGGCGAAGAAGGCGTGGACCTGTTCATGTCGGACTCCACCAACGCCGACGTGCCGGGCTTCACCACCGCAGAGAAGGAAATCGGACCCACCCTGGACCGGCTCTTCGGCCAGGCATCCAAGCGCCTGATCGTCGCCTCCTTCTCCTCGCACGTGCACCGCGTCCAGCAGGTCCTCGACGCTGCCGCCAACCACAACCGCAAGGTCGCCTTCGTCGGCCGCTCGATGGTCCGCAACATGGCCATCGCCGAGAAGCTCGGCTACCTCGACGTGCCCCCGGGCATCCTCGTCGACATCAAGAACATCGACAACCTGCCGGACAACCGCGTGGTGCTGATGTCCACCGGTTCCCAGGGCGAGCCGATGGCAGCCCTGTCCCGTATGGCGAACGGTGACCACCGCGTCGTCGTCGGCAAGGGTGACACGGTCATCCTCGCGTCCAGCCTCATTCCGGGCAACGAGAACGCCGTGTTCCGCATCATCAACGGCCTGCTCAAGCTCGGCGCCGACGTCATCCACAAGGGCACCGCCAAGGTGCACGTCTCCGGCCACGCCGCCGCCGGCGAGCTCCTGTACTGCTACAACATCCTGGAGCCGCTCAACGCGATGCCGGTGCACGGCGAAACGCGCCACCTGATCGCCAACGGCAAGATTGCCCTGGACTCCGGCGTCCCCGAGGAAAGCATCCTCCTCGCGGACAACGGCACCGTCATCGACCTTCGGGACCACCAGGCGGACATCGTGGGCCAGGTCGAGGTCGGCTTCTTCTACGTCGACGGCTCCAGCGTTGGCGAAGTCACGGAAGCGGACCTGAAGGACCGCCAGACGCTCGGCGATGAAGGCTTCATCTCCATCATCACGGTCATTCACCGCGCCACCGGCAAGGTTGTCTCCGGCCCCGAGATCCACGCCCGCGGCGTGGCCGAGGACGACTCCGTTTTCGACGAGATCATCCCCAAGATCAACGCCGCCCTGGAAGAAGCCGTGCTCAACCGCACGGACCACACCACGCACCAGCTGCAGCAGGTTGTCCGCCGTGTGGTCGGCACCTGGGTCAACCGCAAGCTGCGCCGCAAGCCCCTGATCATCCCGGTGGTCCTGGAGGCGTAAGCCCGGGAGGCCTCAGCGCCTTCCCTCGCACCACGACGGCCTTCCCGGCCTGCCGCAGGCTCCAGCCCCGCGGCGGACCGGGAGGGCCGTTTTTGCGTGTCCGGCCGGCAACATGGTCCCCCCGGGGGCCCGGAAATCCGCGGTTTTCGGCCCGGAGTCGGGTACCGTAGCGGGTATGGCGACACGTACTTCCTCCGCGCCTAGAGGAAACCCCCGCGGTAAATCAGGCAGCTCTTCGGCTCGGGGCTCCGGCCCGGCTGCGTCCAAAACCAGCAAGCCCACCGGAACAACAGCTGCCGCGCGCACCCGCCAGCTGGCCGCCGTCGAACCCAGACAGCCCTGGCTGGTCCGGGTTGTGGCCGGCGCCTGGCTGGGTGTTGCCCACATCACCGGGGCGGGAATCCGCCGGATCGGCTACGACGTCAGCGACCTCGCCCCCGAGGACCGCCGCGACGGCGCAGCCCTGTTCAACCTCGCGCTCGGGGTTTTTGTCGCCACCTTCGCCTGGTGGGGTTTCCAGGGCTGGTTCCCGGACATGGTCTACGGGATCGTCAACGGCACCTTCGGCTGGATGTCGCTGCTCCTGCCGCTGATGCTGTTTGTCTGCGCCTTCCGGCTGTTCCGCCAGCCCGTCGATGGGCGCGGCAACAACCGGATCGGGATCGGCTTCCTGATCATGACCTTCGCCGGCACCGGCCTGGCCCACGTCATTGGCGGGGAACCGACCGTCGCCGGGGGATTCGATGGACTGCGCCAGGCCGGCGGCATGCTCGGCTACCTCGCCGCCGCCCCGCTCGCCGCCCTCCACCCCGCCGTCCCGCTGGCGGTCTACGGACTGCTGGCCTTCACCTCGCTGCTGATCGTCACCGCCACGCCGTTCGGCGCCATCCCGGGCCGGCTGCGCGGCGCCTACGAGCACCTCATGGGCATCGACCTGCAGGACCAGGAGAACGACGCCGACGGCCATGACCGCAGCTATCTCTACGGAAACGACACCCCGGCCCCGGCCAGGAAGAAGCGCCGCCGCCTGTTCGGCAAGGACCAGGACGAGGACACCGGACTCGAAGGCTATGTCGGCGACGAGGCCTTCGAACGGGCACTCATTGCCGACGAGGAAGCCGAGGCCGCCCGATCCGCCGGTGGCGCCAGAACCGGCTCCAAACCGGGCTCCACATCAGCCGCACCCGGGGTGCGCCGCCCCACCCAGGCCGAGATCGCCGTCGAGAAGATCAAGGCAGCCCAGGGCCTGGGGACCGCCGCCGGCAGTGCCGCCGGACCGGGGGAGAATGCCACCGAGGCGATCCCGCTCGTCACCCCGGGCATGGTGGCCGCCGGTTCGCTGAACCCGGCCGTTCCGGCACCCGGTGCCGCCGCCGTGGCGGCCGCCGCGAAGGTCCCCTCCAACCCCGTGGCCGTGGCACCGCTGCCCACCCCGATTCCGCAGCGCACCGAACAGCTCTCGCTCGCCGGCGACGTGACGTATACGCTGCCGCCGTCGGACGTGCTGACACCGGGCTCCATCCCCAAGGAACGCACCGAAGCCAACGACGCCATTGTCGCCTCGCTGACCGAAACCCTGAACCAGTTCAACGTCGAGGCACAGGTCACCGGCTTCAGCCGGGGCCCCACCGTGACGCGCTACGAGATCGAGCTCTCCCCGGGCACCAAGGTCGAACGCGTCACCGCACTGTCCAAGAACATCTCCTACGCCGTCGCCAGCTCGGATGTCCGCATCCTGAGCCCCATCCCCGGCCGGTCCGCCATCGGCATCGAGATCCCCAACACGGACCGCGAAACCGTGTCCCTGGGCGATGTGCTCCGCAGCCAGAACGCCCGGCGGACAGAGCACCCCATGGTGATCGGCGTCGGCAAGGACGTCGAAGGCGGCTACGTCGTCGCGAACCTCGCCAAGATGCCGCACCTGCTCGTGGCGGGCGCCACCGGTGCCGGCAAATCGGCGTTCGTCAACGCCATGATCACCTCCATCCTGATGCGCGCCACGCCCGACGAGGTCCGCATGGTCATGGTGGATCCCAAGCGCGTGGAACTCACCGCCTACGAGGGTGTCCCGCACCTCATCACCCCGATCATCACCAACCCCAAAAAGGCCGCCGAGGCCCTGCAATGGGTGGTGCGCGAAATGGACGCCCGCTACGACGACCTCGCCAACTATGGCTTCAAACACATCGACGACTTCAACAAGGCCGTACGGGCCGGCAAGGTCCACCCGCCCGAGGGGTCCAAACGGGTCATCCGGCCGTACCCCTACCTCCTCGTGATCGTCGACGAGCTCGCGGACCTGATGATGGTCGCCCCGCGCGACGTCGAGGACTCGATCGTCCGCATCACCCAGCTGGCCCGTGCCGCCGGCATCCACCTCGTGCTCGCCACCCAGCGGCCCTCGGTCGACGTCGTCACCGGCCTGATCAAGGCCAACGTACCGTCCCGGATGGCGTTCGCGACCTCCTCGGTCACCGACTCACGCGTGGTCCTGGACCAGCCGGGTGCCGAGAAACTGATCGGCCAGGGCGACGCGCTCTTCCTGCCGATGGGCGCCTCGAAGGCCATGCGCGTCCAGGGCGCCTGGGTCACCGAATCCGAAATCCACAAGGTGGTCGAGCACGTCAAGGGCCAGCTCAAGGCCGTCTACCGCGACGACGTCGCCCCCGAGGCGCC
>DATITT010000501.1:0-2382 GCA_035467435.1 Arthrobacter sp.
GGGGAGGTACTATCCCAGCGAGCACCAGGACTGGGAACCACCCCAATGGCTACACGAAATTCTGGCCACGGACCCACTCCCGGACCCAGGCCTGCCCCCGGACCCAGGATGGGATCCCTCACTGGATTTGCCCCCGGACCCCGGCCGGGATCCCAACCTGAACCTGCCCCCGGACCCCTACCCGGACTGGTACCAATTCACCGCCGGACACGACTTCCCTGCCGCTGACACGGAAGATCCGCCCTGGGCAGCGCCCCTCGAGGACCCTTTCCTGGACGTCCTCCCGCTTTAATGCGCGTGAACGTCCCTAGTCGTCGTCGTCGCCCTTTTCCCAGGATTCGTTGCGGGCCTTGACCTTCTCGAGAGCGTGTTCAGCTTCTTCCCGCGTCTTGTACGGGCCAATCAACTGGCTCCAATCGGACATGGCGTCCTCTTCAACCTCGTGCGTGTTGACGTTGTACCAGTACTCCGGCATCGGTGCTCCTCCGCTGATATTTGTTGGCCGTCGTTTATCTGCCTCCGGCCGCGCCTTATATGATCAATGTATGCCTTCTCTAGCCTCGACTGCACCCATCGGCACGCTGGTCCCGGGAGCCGTCAGTCCGCAGCTTCCCGTTCCGGCGTCGATCCCGCGCCCCGAATACGTGGGCAAGCCCGCACCGGCCAAGTTCACCGGCTCCGAGGTCAAGTCGGCGGAGACCATCGAGAAGATCCGCATCGCCTCTCGAATCGCCGCACAGGCGATCGTGGAGGTGGGGAAGCATATCCAGCCCGGCGTCACCACGGACCAGTTGGACCGGGTGGGCCACGAATTCCTGCTAGACCACAACGCGTACCCGTCCACCCTCGGCTACCGCGGTTTCCCAAAGTCCCTGTGCTCGTCGTTGAACGAAGTCATCTGCCACGGCATCCCGGACAGCACCGAGTTGCGGGACGGGGACATCCTCAACATCGACATCACGGCTTTCATCGGCGGCGTCCACGGCGACACCAACTACACCTTCCTGGTCGGAGACGTCGACGAGGAATCCCGGCTGCTCGTCGAGCGCACGCAGGAGTCCCTGAACCGCGCTATCCGGGTGGTGGCCCCGGGCCGCGAAATCAACGTGATCGGCCGGGCCATCGAGTCCTACGCCAAGCGCTTCGGCTACGGTGTGGTCCGCGACTTCACCGGCCACGGCGTAGGCGAGGCTTTCCACACCGGCCTGATCATCCCGCACTACGACGCCGCCCCCGCCTACAACACCGTCATGGAAGCCGGGATGGTCTTCACGATCGAACCCATGCTGACGCTGGGCACGGTGGACTGGGACATGTGGGCCGATGACTGGACCGTCGTGACCCGCGACCGCAAACGCACCGCACAGTTCGAGCACACCCTGCTTGTCACGGAGTCCGGCGCTGAAGTCCTGACGCTCCCCTGATTCCCGCTCCACCAGAAGATCCCGGTCTTCGCCCGTCGGCCCTGGGCCGCACCCTCCTAGCCCCGCCCCTGCCACGAACGGAACCACATTGGCCAATAAGGACGAGAAGTCGAAGAAGAACGCCCCGCTGATCGGCATCGACATCGGCGGCACCGGGATCAAGGGCGGGATCGTGGACCTCAAGAAGGGCAAGCTGGTCGGTGATCGCCTGCGCATTCCCACCCCGCAGCCTTCCACGCCCGAGTCCGTGGCCGAGGTCGTGGCCCAGGTTGTCGCCGCACTGTCCTCCCGGCCCGAAGCTCCGGCCCCCGACTCTCCCGTGGGCGTCACCTTCCCCGGCATCATCCAGCACGGCGTGGTCCACTCCGCCGCCAATGTGGACAAGTCCTGGCTTGAACTGGACATTGACGCCCTGCTGACCGCCCGCCTGGGCCGCCCCGTGGAGGTCATCAACGACGCCGACGCCGCCGGCCTGGCGGAGGCGCGCTATGGCGCGGGTGAATTCGTGGAGGGGACCGTCCTGGTCATCACGCTCGGCACCGGGATCGGTTCCGCCTTCATCTTCGATGGCAAGCTTGTCCCCAACGCAGAACTTGGACACCTGGAGATTGACGGATACGACGCCGAAAGCAAGGCCTCGGCCGTGGCCCGCGAGCGGGACGGCCTGAGCTGGGAAGAGTACAGCGTGCTGTTGCAGCGGTACCTGTCCCACGTGGAATTCCTTTTCTCCCCCGAACTTTTCATCATCGGCGGCGGCATCTCCAAGCGCGCCGACGAATACCTGCCGCGGCTGCAGCTGCGCACGCCCATTGTTCCGGCCGAGCTGAAGAACGACGCCGGCATCGTTGGCGCCGCCCTGGAGATCGCCCTGAAGCACAAGCTGGTCAAGTAGCAAAAGGAGCTATCACTCCGGGTCGTTCTGAACGCTGGGAACGACCCGGAGTGATAGCTCATCTTT
>DATITT010000502.1:0-1500 GCA_035467435.1 Arthrobacter sp.
TGGACCGCCTGACCATGGAGGAACTGGCCCTGGCCAACGAGTCCGATCCCGCGTCGGTGGAGCGGCTGGCCGCGATCCGGGCGGACATGGCAGACAAGAAGGAAGAGCTCGCCGGGCTTAACGCCCGCTGGGAAGCCGAGAAGGCGGGGCTGAACCGTGTCGGCGACCTCAAGGCCCGGATCGACGAACTGCGCTCCGCCGCCGAGAAGTTCCAGCGCGAGGGCGACCTCGAAGCCGCCTCCCGGATCCTGTATGGCGAACGTCCCGCCCTGGAGCGGGAACTCAACGAAGCCGCCGAAGCGGAGTCAGCCCGGGTGGCCGGCGGCGGGGCCAAGCAGGATCTGATGGTGGCCGAAGAGGTCACCGCCGATGACATCGCCGAGGTGATTTCAGCCTGGACCGGCATCCCCGCCGGCCGCATGCTCCAGGGCGAGAGCCAGAAGCTGCTGGAGATGGAGCATGTGCTCGGCGAACGGCTCATCGGCCAGGCCAAGGCCGTCACCGCCGTCTCCGACGCCGTCCGCCGCGCCCGGGCCGGAGTCAGCGACCCCAACCGGCCCACCGGCTCCTTCCTGTTCCTCGGCCCCACCGGCGTCGGCAAGACCGAGCTGGCGAAGGCCCTGGCGGACTTCCTGTTCGACGACGAACGCGCCATGGTGCGGATCGACATGTCCGAATACTCGGAGAAGCACTCCGTGGCACGGCTCGTCGGTGCGCCCCCGGGCTACGTGGGCTATGAGGAAGGCGGCCAGCTGACCGAAGCCGTCCGCCGCCGCCCGTACTCCGTGCTGCTGCTGGACGAGGTGGAGAAGGCCCACCCCGAGGTGTTCGACATCCTGCTGCAGGTGCTCGACGACGGCCGCCTCACCGACGGCCAGGGCCGCACCGTGGACTTCCGCAACGTGATCCTGGTGCTGACGTCCAACCTGGGCAGCCAGTTCCTGGTCGACCCGGCCCTGGATGCCAACGCCAAGCGCGAGGCTGTTATGGCCACCGTGCACGCCTCCTTCAAGCCCGAGTTCCTGAACCGGCTTGATGAAGTGGTGCTGTTCGACCCGCTGAGCGTCGAGGAGCTGTCCCGGATCGTGGAGCTGCAGGTCAAGGAACTGGGCGACCGCCTCAAGGGCCGCCGGCTCAACCTGGAAGTGACCGCGGGGGCCCGCGCCTGGCTCGCGGTGACCGGTTTCGACCCTGCCTACGGTGCGCGGCCGCTGCGCCGCCTGGTGCAGCGCGAAATCGGCGACCGGCTGGCCAAGGCCATCCTGGCCGGTGAAATCACGGATGGCGACACCGTGCTCGTGGACACCGCACCGGACCTCACGGAGCTGACCGCGGGCGGCGTCGACGGGTCGTACCGGCCCGACGGCGGCGCCTCCACCGGCAGTGGGATCTCGGTCCGCCGCAAGGACTAACGCAGCCTTAAGCAGGACCTGCCAGCCGGAGCGTGCTCCGGCCGGCAGGTCCTTTTGCGCGGAAGCCCCCCCAGGGGCCCTCGCGGGA
>DATITT010000503.1:0-3485 GCA_035467435.1 Arthrobacter sp.
CACATGGCGGCGTTCTTCGCCGACTACAACACCAACCACCGCCACACCGGCCTGAGCTACTCCACCCCGGATACCGTCCACCACGGACTCGTCGAGCAGGCACGCCGCCAACGCCAAGACACCCTCGATGCCTGCCATGCACGCAACCCGCACCGGTACCGCCGCAGGCCCACCGCACCCGGCGCCCCGGGCCACGCCGGCATCAACTACAAAGAAACCAACCAGCTGTCACAAACAGCTTGATATATACCGTCGTTACGGCGACATCGCTGGCTTCCGGCGAACTCGGCCCGTGGACGCGCGGAGCCCTAGGAGTTAGACCCGGCCCAGGGCGTCGATGTCCTCGAGGAACTGCTGGTGGACCTCGTCGCTGACCGTGGTCCGGGTGTCCGCGATCGCATCGAGGTAGTCCTGCGTCGCGGGACCCTTCCGGACCGCGTCGCGGAGGGCGGCGCTGCCGCTGGAAGCCACCCCGCCGTCGTCGTACACCGCTTTCTCCAGCGCACGCTGGGACGCGCTCCGGGCCGCGTACTCGATGTCCGCGGGGGAGAACCCCTCGGTGCGGTCCACCAGCAGCTCCACGTCCACGTCGTCCACCACGGTGGAGGGAATGAACCGCTGCCACATGGCCTCGCGGGCCTGGCGGTCGGGCAGGCCGATGGGGATGACGTAGTCGAAGCGGCCGTGGCGCAGGAACGCGGTGTCCAGGGCGCGGATGAAGTTAGTGGCGCAGACCAGCAGCCGGCCGGGCTGTTCGCGGAAGGCCGGGATGATCTTGAGGAGTTCGTTGGTGACGCCCTGCAGCGGCGACGGCGGTTCGCCGGAGCGCTGGGAGGCGATCTCCTCCACCTCGTCGATGAAGACGACGGCGTGTTCCAGCTCGGCGATCTCCAGGAAGGTCTCCCGCAGCGCACCCGCGAGGCCCTTGGGATCGGCGGCCAGCCGGGAGGGGAACACCTCCACGAACGGCCACTCGAGCCGGGAGGCAATCGCCTTCGCGAAGGTGGTTTTTCCGGTGCCCGGAGGGCCGAAGAGGACAACAGCGCGCGGCGGCACCACACCGTACTCGTCGGCGAGGTCGGCCTCGGCCAGCGGCAGGACCAGGCGGCGTTCCAGGAGCTCCTTCTCGTTCCGCATGCCGGCGACGTTTTCCCAGAGGTCGCGGGCCAGGATCCGGCCGCCGAGCTGGCTGAGGGGTTCCAGTTCCTGGCGCTGCACCGGGATCTTCCGCTCGAAGTAGCGCAGGTTTTTCTTGAGCACGAAGCCGCGGCCCAGGAACGCCTCCACCCGGGTCTCGGATTCCGGCATGAGGGCGGAGAGCTTGTTCAGTCCGTGCGGCGCCATCCGGTTCTCGACGGCGGCCAGCAGCGAGGTGCCGATCCCGCGGCCCCGGTATGCGGGGAGGGTGGCCAGGAAGACGATCCAGCCCTGGTCGTGGGCTGCGCGGCCGATGGCGGCGCCCACGACCTGATCGCCCTGCACTGCGACGACGGCGTGGTCCTTTTCGCAGGAGGCCAGCACTTCGGAGAGTGCGTAGACCGGCTCGACGCTGGTGGCCTTGAGGGACTCCCAGAGGTGCAGGATGCCGTCGAGATCGGCGGAGTGGAAATCCCTGATTCGCCAGGTGGTCATGAGGTGTCTCCCGGGTGGTTCGTCGCTGAGCCAGTATGAAGCTGTCCGTTGAGCATATGCGAACCGCATCCGGGAGAGGTTGCGGGGACGTTGCGTTACGGCGCCGCGGGCGGGGACCGCCGTGAGGTGAGCCTTAGCGCCGATGCATCCGAACAACGGCGCGAAGTCCCACCTCGTGTTTTCCGGCGGGCTAGAGCCCCGCGAGCAGCTCCTTCATTTCCTGGATCTCGTCCGCCTGGGAGGCCGCGATCTCCTTGCCCAGCTGGATGGCTTCGGCGTTCTTGCCGCTCCGGACCTCGGCGTTCGCCATTTCGACGGCGCCTTCATGGTGCGCGATCATCTGGCTGAGAAACAGCTTCGCGGCGTCGGTTCCCTGGGCGGCATCGAGATTTGTGAGGTCCTCGTCGCTCATCATGCCGGTCATGGAGTGGCCGCCGGGCGCCTGGGTGGGTTCGTTCCAGTCCTCGAGCCATCCGGTCATCTTCTCGATCTCGGGCGCCTGGGCGGCCTTGATCTTCGTTGCCAGCGCGGTGATCCGGGCGTCGATGCCCTGCTTCTTCAGGATGATGTCGCTCATCTCCACGGCCTGGGCGTGGTGCGGGATCATCCCCTGGACGAACATGGTGTCCGAGCCGTTGTGGTCCGCGGCCGCGGCGCTTGAGCCCATGGTGCTGTGGTCCTTGCCGGGCATGCTGCTGCTGCCGCCGGAACTGCCGGGGGAGGAGCAGCCCGCCAGTGCGATAACGGCGGCGAGGGTGGTAGCGGAAATAGTGAGGGTCTTCTTCATGGGAGGTCGTATCCTTCGTGGAACCGGAGGCGGTCGCCGCCAGTTGTCTGGAGCCGCGCGGGAAGCCGCTGGGACCGGCGGACGCGCGCTGCGGGGCAGATGGTGGCGCCGGCGTGTTCACGGCGCATGCCCGTTCCTACGTGCGGCTGATGGACAGGTCCCGGGGTGTGGGCGTCCCGGGCAGGTAGGAATAGCCGGACAGGCGGTCCGCCCGCGCTGCGGTCCAGGGCTGGGCCTCCAGCAGGGTGGTCCCGGGCTGCGGGGCGCTTAACGAAGCGCCCGCGGGGGATGGCGTGCAGTCGACATGAGCAGTGGGCTGCTCGGCACATCCGCCCTGGCAGACGCACGACGGCGGTACCTGGGTTCCGCCGATGGTCGCCGCTACGGGTGTCGCCGAAGGTGCGGTCCTTGCCGCAGCGGGGCCGTCGTGAGCCTGCGGGGCAGTGCCGGCGGGGCTGTGGATGGAGTGCCCCGCAGAATGGCCGGCAAAACGTCCGGAGGACGCCGGGTTTCCGGTGTGCGGTGCCGGCGACGTTTGGACGCTGCCGGGAGGGGGCGCCTGGCCGTGCAGGCCGTGGGAGCCGGAGAGGATGTGCATGCCCAGGAAACCCGCGATCACGGCGAGCAGGCCGGCCAGCAGCGCGGCACGACGGAGGGCGGCGACGGGATTGGCCGCGGCGGCTGCGGACATCGTCATCCTCCTTTCGCGGTCAGGGCTGTGGGCAGTTTTACGAAGTTCTCAGGCTACCTGTCTTCAACGCCTGTCCCCGGAAATGTGTTCCGGCGGCGCAGCGCGCAATTGGCCGGCGGGGACTTCTATGACAGTATCTGCGTATGAATGCGGATATGCAGGTTGAGGTCAACAGCCCCCACGTCGAGCTGGCCGTCGAAGTGTTCTCCATGCTGGCCGATGCCACGCGTGTCCGGCTGATCCTCGCTCTAGGCGAGGGTGAGCTGCCGGTAAACGCCCTGGCGGAGCGCGTCGGGAAGCCGGCTTCAGCGGTCTCGCAGCACCTGGCCAAAATGCGGCTGGGCGGGATGGTCGCCACACGGCAGGACGGCACCA
>DATITT010000504.1:0-6705 GCA_035467435.1 Arthrobacter sp.
CCTCAGCCAGCCCAAATACATGGGGACCGCGGAGGAACCCGGCCCGCACCGCTACGACTGGTCCTTCAGCGGACTCAAGACCGCCGTCGCGCGCTGTGTGGAGCAATTCGAGGCCCGCGGCGAGACGGTGCCGGTGGCGGACATCGACGCGATCGCCGTCACATCCGGTCCCGGGCTGGCGGGCGCCCTGATGGTCGGGGTCTGCGCGGCCAAGGCGCTCGCCGTCGCGACGGGCAAACCGCTCTACGCCATCAACCACCTCGTCGCGCACGTCGGCGTCGGGCTGCTCCAGACGGACGACGGCGGCCGGCACCCCTTCGCCGGCGCCCCGCCAGCGCACCCCCCGCGGGCCAACGCCCCGGGGGAGAACGCCCTGCCGGAAAACCTGGGAGCCCTGCTGGTCTCCGGCGGGCATACCGAAATCCTGCGGATCCGGGACATCACCGGGGACGTCGAGCTGCTGGGATCCACAATCGACGACGCCGCCGGCGAGGCCTACGACAAGGTGGCGCGGCTCCTGGGCCTTGGTTATCCGGGCGGCCCGGCCATCGACAGGCTGGCACGCACGGGCAACGCCAAGGCGATCCGCTTCCCGCGCGGCCTCAGCCAGCCCAAATACATGGGGACCGCGGACAAACCCGGCCCGCACCGCTACGACTGGTCTTTCAGCGGACTCAAGACCGCCGTCGCACGCTGTGTGGAGCAATTCGAGGCCCGCGGCGAGACGGTGCCGGTGGCGGACATCGCCGCAGCCTTCCAGGAAGCCGTCGTGGACATCATCACCTCCAAAGCGGTTCTGGCCTGCCGGGAAAACGGCATCACCGAGCTGCTGCTGGGCGGCGGCGTGGCGGCGAATTCACGGCTGCGCCAGCTCACCGAACAGCGCTGCAGCGCCGCCGGCATCCGGCTGACCGTCCCGCCGCTGGCCCTGTGCACGGACAACGGCGCCATGGTCGCGGCGCTCGGCGCCCAGCTGGTGATGGCGGGGACCGCGCCGAGCGGCATCGGCTTCGCACCGGATTCCTCGCTGCCCGTCACCACAGTCTCGGCCTGACGCCCTCCGGCAACGAGCAGGCCCGGCCTAGGCTTTGGGGCCCTTGCGCATCTGCTGGACCAGATCCAGGACGACGGCGCGCAGGTCGCCGCCGTGCTCGGCGGCCACGCGCCGCTGGCGCTGGTACCCGGCGCCGCGCTCGATGATCTTCAGGACGTCGGCCAGCTCCGTGACGCAGCCCAGTTTCACCGCGACGGGTTCAAGCCGGGCGACCGTCTCGCGGATGTGCTCCGTGACGAGCTGCTCGTTGCCCGCGGCGTCGAGGATGATGATGGCGTCCAGGCCGTAGCGGGCAGCGCGCCACTTGTTCTCCTGCACATGCCACGGCGGCATGGTCGGGATGGTGCCGCCGTTGTCCAGCGTCGTGGAGAACTCGTCGACGAGGCACTGGGTCAGGGCGGCGATGGCGCCGACCTCCTCCAGCGTGGCCAGACCGTCGCAAATGCGCATCTCGATGGTGCCGAAATGCGGGACGGGCCTGATGTCCCAGCGGATTTCGGAGAGTGAGTCGATCACACCGGTGGTGAACATGTCCTGGGCGTAGGCCTCGAAGTCGTCCCAGCTGGCGAACTGGAAGGGCAGACCGGCGGTGGGCAGCTGCTGGAACATCAACGCGCGCTGCGAGGCGTACCCGGTGTCTTCGCCGCCCCAGAAGGGGCTGGAGGCGGAGAGTGCCTGGAACTGCGGGAAATAGTTCACCAGGCCGTCCAGGACGGGGAGCACCTTGTCCCGGCTGTCCAGGCCCACATGCACGTGGACGCCGTAGATCACCATCTGGCGGCCCCACCACTGCGTGCGGTCGATGAGCTTGGCGTAGCGCTCCTTGTCGGTGACCGGCTGCAGCTGCGGGGGGCTGAAGGGGTGGCTGCCGGCGCAGAAGATCTCGACTCCCATTGGATCCGTGACGTCACGGACGGCGGTCAGGGAACTGCTCAGGTCCGCTTTCGCTTCCGCCACGGTGTTGCAGATGCCGGTGACCAGCTCCACCGTGTTCAACAGCAACTCCTGCTTGATGTGTGGGTGCTCGTCGTCCTCGTTCAGCTCGGGGTGCCGCGCCGCGACCCCGCGGAGGACTTCCTGGGCCACGGAGGCCAGTTCCCCGGTTTCCGCGTCCACGAGGGCGAGTTCCCATTCCACACCAAGAGTTGATTGCCTGGATGAAGCGAAATCAATCTTCATGTGGTCCCTTCATTGTTTTGCTGGCCGTTTCCCTGCCCCGGCCGGCAACGTCATGGGCGGAATTGCCGGACAGTTGGCGAGGCAACAGTGGCTCAAGTCTAGTGCAGGGGTAGCATTGAGCTGGTGGCCAGATTGCAGCGTAAACGTGAAAGTGTTCACACTCGGCGCCGGACGGCTGTGGTGCTGACGGCAGTTCTGGGGCTTGTCCTCGGAACTGCTTCCTGCTCGGAGCCCCCGACGCCGGACCCCTCGGCGGATTCCGCGGCCCCCGCACCGCCCGCGCCCCCGGTGCCACCCTCAGATCCGTCCGCCACGCTGCCTGAGAATCCAGATATTTTTCCCCGCGCGGGGACCCGGCCGCTCGGCTGGGGGCCGCAGCAGCGGGACGCGACAGCCGCGGCCGGGGCCGTTGCCGCGATGACCATCGAGCAGCAGGCCGGGCAGGTCCTGATGCCGTTCTACCGCGGACTCGACCATGAGGCCCACGCCGCGGTCATCGAGCGCCTGCACCTGGCCGGATCCATCATCATGGGCGACAACGTCCCGGGAACACCGGACGGAGGGGTGGACACCGCGGCGATGCACGGCGTCGCCAGCCGGCTCCAGGCCGCGGCAGGGGCCGGCGGCCGCAGCTGGCCCGGCCTGATCGGCGTCGACCAGGAAGGCGGCGTGGTGGCACGGCTGCGGGCGCCGCTGACCGAATGGCCCGCCCCGATGAGCTACGGCGCGGCGGGCAGCGGGCCGCTCGCGGGCGAGGCCGGCCAGGCCATGGCCTCCGAACTCGCGGCGCTGGGCTTCAACACCGACTTCGCCCCGACCACCGACGTCACCATGGGCCCGGCCGATCCGACCATCGGGGCCCGGTCCATGTCCGGCGACGCCGACGCCGTGTCCGGCCTCGGGGTCGCCTTTTCCCAGGGGATGCTGGCCGCGGGGCTGCTGCCGGCCGCGAAGCACTTTCCGGGCCACGGCTCGGTCAGTGTCGATTCCCATGCCCGGCTGCCGGTCCAGGACGCAAGCCTGGAGCAGCTCCGGGCCAAGGACCTGAAGCCCTTTCAGGCTGCCATCGACGCCGGCCTGCCGATGGTCATGACCGGCCACATCGCCGTGTCCGCGCTCGAGCCCGGTGTTCCCGCCTCCCTGTCCAAGGCGGCCTACGCCGAACTGCGCGGGATGGGATTCCAGGGTGTGGCCGTCACGGATGCGCTCAATATGGGTGCGGTCGAGGGACGGTACCCGAACGACTCCGCCGCGCCGCTGGCCCTTGCCGCCGGCGCCGACCTGCTGCTGATGCCCGCCAACGTGGAGGCCGCGCACGCCGCGATCATCGCCGCGGTGCGCAGCGGCGCCCTGCCGCCCGAACGGCTCGCCGAGGCGGCGCAGCGCGTCGTCACCATGATGAGCTGGCGTGACCGCCTGGGCGCGGGGCCCGGAACGGCGCCCGGCAGCGGCAGCAGCCTGTCCCAGCAAGTCTCCGCGGCGGCCATCACCGTGCTGGCCGGGCCCTGCGAGGGGCCGATCGTGCCGGCCAGCGTCCGGGTGACGGGCGGCTCGGCCGAGGACCAGGCGCGGTTCACCGCCTCCGCCCGGAACGCCGGCATCAGCATCGGTGCGGGCCCGCTCGTCTCGCTGGTCGGCGTCCCGGCATCACCGGCTGCGCCGCACCCGGCGGCGGATGTGGCGGTGGCCCTCGACGCACCCTGGCCGCTGGCAGACTCCGCGGCCCCCGCCAGGATCGCACTCTACGGCCGGAGCGAGGGCGCTTTCGACGCGCTGGCCGCGGTGCTGGCCGGGCACGCCAGGGCGCCCGGAAAGCTGCCGGTCGCCGTCGGATCCCAGCACCCGGGAACCGGATGCGGATGAGATCCGGCCGGCGCGGGCCGCGCCGCGTCCGGGAAAGCGGCGGCCCGGGCCGGACTGTCGTTTAATGGAGGGGTGCCCCTCCTGAATAAAGACATGACCCTCTGCATCTCGCTCTCGGCCCGGCCGAGCAACAACGGGACGCGCTTCCACAACCACCTGTATGACCAGCTGGGCCTGAACTGGATCTACAAGGCCTTCGCCCCCACGGACCTCGGCCAGGCGATCGCCGGCGTGCGCGGCCTCGGAATCCGCGGCTGCGCCGTGTCGATGCCGTACAAGGAGGACGTCATCGCGCTCGTGGACGTGATGGACCCGTCCGCGAAAGCCATCGACTCGGTCAACACGATCGTCAACGACGGCGGCACCCTCACCGCCTACAACACCGACTACACGGCGATCGAGCAGCTGCTGCAGCGCAACGCCGTGCCCTCGACGTACTCGGTGCTGCTGAGGGGCGCCGGCGGCATGGCGAAGGCCACTGCCGCGGCCCTGCGCGACGCCGGGTTCCGGGACGTCACCGTGATCGCACGCAACGAGGAGGCGGGCCGGGCGCTTGCCGGGCTCTACGGGTTCGCCTGGCGCGCCGACGTCGATTCACTGACGGCCGACATGATCATCAACGTCACACCGATCGGTATGGCAGGAAGTGTGGCAGGGAGTATGGCGGGCGGCCCCGACGCCGAGGCGCTGTCCTTCCCGCAGGAAGCAGTGGACGCCGCAAAGGTGGTGTTCGACGTCGTCGCGCTGCCGGCCGAGACGCCGCTGATCAAGGCCGCCCGGGCGGCCGGGAAGACCGTGATCACCGGCGCGGAGGTGGCGACCATCCAGGCGCTGGAGCAGTTTGTGCTGTACACCGGGATCCGGCCCACTGACGAGCAGGTCCGGGCCGCCGAGGACTTCATGCGGACCCAGTAGCCTCCCCGGAATCCGGGAATCCGGGGACACGGGGACACGGCTAGCCGGCCCTAGACCGGCTCCACCGAGATGGCCACCCGCTCCTCCCCGATCCGGGTGAGGACCAGGGTGGCCGTTTTCTTGCCCTTGTTCCTGCTGCCGCCCGGCTTCCCTCCGGTCTTCCCTCCCGGGAGAAGCTGTTTGCGCAGTTCCTCCGGAGTGACCGAGGTGCCGCGCTTCTTGATGTCCAGGACTCCGATGCCCTGGTCCTTGACCCAGGCCTTGAGCGCCTTGACGTTGTAGGGCATCACGTCCAGCACCTTGTAGGGCCGGGCAAAGGGGGTGTCCCGCAGTTCCGGGGCGCAGATGTAGGCGATGTGCTCGTCCACGAGGTGCCCGCCCAGCTGGAGAGCGACGTCGGCCACCAGTCCGGCGCGGATGACGGCGCCGTCGGGCTCGTACAGGTACCCCTCGACCGGCCCCACCGGGGCGACCGGGCCGCCGTCGAAGTCCTCGGCGCTGGTGAGCTCCGCCGCGCCCGCGGGGCCGAGCAGCAGGGCGGCCCGCCGGATCCCCGGGCGCCGGACCGCGTTGAACCACAACGCCACTTCGGTGACGTCCCCGCCCACCGAAACCCACTGGGCCTCGCAGTCCCTGGGCACCGAGTCGTGCGGCATGCCCGGGCCCATCTTCACACCCACGGCCAGGCCGGCCGCGGCCAGGGACTCAACGAAGGACAGCGGCGGGGAAAAGTCCTCCGGATCCCAGAGCCGCTTCGTCCCCGAGGTGGACGTGGTCCTGCGGGCCGGGTCCAGCCAGACGCCGTCCATCCCGTCGAGGGCAACCGTCGTCGCATCGGAATGGACCACGGTGGCGTTCCGGAACGGGATGAGGTTCATCGTGGCGCAGGCCGCCGTCGTCTCGTCGCTCTCCACCGCCGTGACCTGGATGTCCAGCGAGGCGAACGCCATGGCATCGCCGCCGAGGCCGCAGCCAAGATCCGCCACATGCCGCACGCCGGCTTCCACGAAGCGCTGCGCGTGCCGGGCCGCCACGGTGAGCCGGGTGGCCTGCTCGAGGCCGGGCTGGGTGAAAATCATCTGCCGGGCGAACTCGCCGAACTTGGCCTCGGCTTTGGTCCGCAGCCGCGACTGGGTGAGGGCGGCGGACACGAGTTCGGGGGAGTGGCCGGCCTTCCGGAGGGAGGCGTTGAGCCGGAACGCCTCGTCCTCCCGGTAGGGGCCCAGTGACGCCAGCAGCTCCCAGCCCTCGGGGTTCAGAAGCGGGGCGATCTGGTCCTGCGGTGCGTCAGCCATGGCATCAAGCCTAGTTCAGCGCGTGCCTGGTGCTGCGCGCCCGACAGGGTTGACGGCAGGGATGACAGCGGCACGGCAAACAGGGGCGCCGACGGGTCCTGCCCGGGCACGGCGCCGGCCCAGCGTTCACCGGGAATGAATTTCTGGCACTCGCCTTGACCGAGTGCTAACTACTTACATAGAGTCGTCATTAGCACTCTCCCCAGGAGGGTGCTAACACCTGAAGCTTTACAGCCAGGCTGCAACCGGCACCGCGACGACGGTCTGTACGCCTTGGCACCACAGCTTTGAAGTCCACGAATTTGCTGACGAAAAGGAGAGGTCATTGTCGGTCTCTATTAAGCCTCTTGAGGATCGTATTGTTGTCCGCCCGCTCGAAGCCGAGCAGACCACGGCTTC
>DATITT010000505.1:0-3519 GCA_035467435.1 Arthrobacter sp.
TGAGCTGTCTACTCCAGCAGCGCCTTCGTGACCACACCCGTCAGCTCGTGGATCACGGCCAGGCGTTGCTCGCTCCCGCCGTCCTCGCCCCAGGTGTAGATGGTCAGCGCGTAGGACCGCTCGCCGGAGCTCAGGAGGGCTGCGTCGTGGAGATAGCCCTGCAACGCGCCGTACTTGTGCTGCACCGTGATGCCCGGGCCGGCGGCGGCCGGAATGAGCCGTTCGTTGTTGGTCTGCTGCATGTCCCCGAGCAGTTCCTGCGTGTGCTCCGCGTTGAGCAGTTTCCCGGTGGAGAGTTGCTTGAGCAGGTCCGACATCTCGGCCGGTGTCAGCAGGTTCTGCTCCGGGTCGTAGCTGATCCCAATGGACGCGGCGTACTCGATCAGCCGGGGATAGCCGATGTCCTGCATCAGCAGCAGCCAAGCGTCGTTGCTGCTCGCGTTGACCATCGCCTCGATCTGGAACGCGGCGGTGAAGCGTCCCAGCGGCGCATCCAGGGACTTCTCGCCGGTCTCCACCAGATGGTAGTAGGCGGCCGCCGTGAGGATCTTGGCGGTGCTGGCCGCCACAAACTCGGAACCGTCACCATAGCTGCGCGGCTCCCCGCCGTGGGTGTCCGCGAGGACGACGCCGATCCGGTAGCCGGAGTTGTCGGCCAGGATCCGCCGCACCTCGGCGTCGAGGGCGTCGAAGTCGACGGCGGCCCGTGGGGCCTCCGCAGCCGGGGTCTCGGCCGCGGGCTGCTCCTCCCACCGTTCCTGCCACGGCTCCTGCGGGCCGGCGAGGAGGTCCGTCCGGGGAGACGGCCCGGTGCGGACGGCGGCGAGGGTCACCATGCCCAGCAGCACCAGGACGGCGGCGGCCCAGACCAGGAGCAGCTTCCCCCGGGCAGTGAGGGACTTGGCGGCCGGACGGGAGGGTCCCGAGGTGTTCATTGTGCAGGACCTTCCAGGTCAGACGTGGGGCGAGGGGTTTCCTGCAATGTATGCCCGGGGAATGGGCATGTCCAAGAAGCCGCGCGGGGCGGCCCGAAGGTGAGGGCAAACTCCCGGCTGGGACGGGGCCGGATGTGTGACACGGCCGGCGGCAGAAACACCCTCCGGCGGCGAAAGCACCATTAGGCTGGCAGTCATGCCGAGGAAAATAACTGTGAGCCTGCCGGACCCGACCCTGCGCGAGTACCTCCAGCCCCACCCCGACGTCACCGTCCTCGAATGGGACCTGACCGGGGAACCGCCCCGGCCGCGCCTCGACATCGTGGTCCCGCCCTATATGGGCGGCCCGCAGGTCCTGCGCGGCCTGGAAGCGGTGGAAACCGGGCTGGTGCAGAGCCAGTCGATCGGATACGACGGCGTCGCGGAGTCGCTGCCCCCGGGCCGGGTGTTCGCCAACGCCGCCGGCGTCCACGAAACCTCCACCGCCGAACTGGCCCTGGCCCTGATCCTGGCCAGCCAGCGCGAACTCCCGAGGCTGCTGCAGAACCAGCGGGAGGGCCGCTGGGAGACCCGGCCCACCGCCAGCCTCGCGGACCGGCGGGTGCTGATCATCGGCTACGGCGGCGTCGGCAAGGCGATCGAAGACCGTCTCCTGCCCTTCGAAACCATCGTGACCCGGGTGGCCAGCCGGGAACGGAGGGACCCGCGGGGCCACGTCCACGGCATCGCGGAGCTGCACACCCTGCTGCCGACGCACGACATCGTGATCGTGGGGGTTCCGCTCAGCGACGCCACCCGCCACCTCATCGACGATGCCTTCCTCGCGGCCATGCCCGACGGCGCCCTACTGGTCAATGTGGCCCGCGGACCGGTCGCGGACACCGACGCCCTGGTCCGGCACACCGCCACCGGCCGGATCCGCGCCGCCCTGGACGTCACCGATCCCGAGCCGCTGCCGCAGGACCACCCGCTGTGGCGGACCCCCGGCGTCATCATCAGCCCGCATGTCGGCGGGGACAGCTCGGCCATGCGCCCGCGGATGGGCCGGCTTCTCCAGCGGCAGATCGAACTCATGCTGGCGGGCGAACCGCCGGTGAACGTCGTGCTGAACGGCTGACGGCCTGGCGCCGGGAGGGTCGGCGCCGGGCTAACGCGCACGCCACTCCCGTCGACGGGCTGCCCGTCAACATATACTCCAAACCTGCCAATCACGCGCCTCGACCGATGCATCCACGCTCAGCAGTCCGCCCCCGGGCAGTACGGGGGCGATCTGTGAGCGGCGGTCTCGTCGCCCTGCTGGACGACATCGCAGCCCTGGCCCGCATAGCGGCCGCCTCGGTGGACGACGTCGCTGCCGGAGCCGCCAAGGCGGGGACCAAGGCCGCCGGCGTGGTAATCGACGACGCCGCCGTCACGCCGCAGTACGTGTCCGGGGCGGACCCGTCCCGCGAACTCCCGATGATCAAGCGGATCTTCTGGGGCTCGCTCCGGAACAAGCTTTTTATCATCCTGCCGGCTCTGCTGCTCATCAGCGCCTTCATCCCGGGGGTCATCCCGTTCATCCTCATGGCGGGCGGCACCTACCTCTGCTACGAGGGTGCCGAGAAGGTCTGGCACAAGCTCCGCGGCCACCACACGGCCGAAGAAGAGAAGCCTGCGGTCGACCGGGGCCCGGAGGCGGAGGCCAAGGTCACCAAGGGCGCCATCACCACCGACTTCATCCTGTCCTGCGAGATCATGGTCATCTCGATGAATGAGGTGGCCGATGAGTCCTTGTGGGTCCGGGCGATCATCCTGGTCGTCGTGGCGCTCGCGATCACGGTGCTCGTGTACGGGGCCGTCGCCCTCATCGTCAAGATGGACGACATCGGCATCCACCTGACCACCAAGGACTCTGCAGGCTCCCAGCGCTTCGGCGAGCTGCTCGTCAAGGGCATGCCCGCCGTGCTGGCCGCCATCACACTGATCGGGACGGTCGCCATGCTTTGGGTTGGTGGTCACATCATGCTGCAGGGGGCATACGACCTCGGTTGGCACCTGCCGTATGACTTGGTCCATATCCTCGAGGCACCTTTCGCCGGGATCCCGGCGGTGGGCGGCTTCCTGGTCTGGCTCGTGAACACCCTGAGCTCGGCCGTCCTCGGACTCGTCTGGGGCCTCCTCGTCCTGGCTGTCGTGCACCCGCTGCTCAAGGTGCTGCCGTTCGGCAAGAAGAAGGGCGGGCACGAGGAGGGCGACATCCGCGCCGAACTCGCCGGCTATCGGCCGACGAAACGTAACGCCGATCCCGCCTCCTAGCTCGTACCCTCCCGCAGACCCGGACGCCCTGGTCCGGCACACCGCCACAGGCCGGATCCGCGCCGCCCTGAGATTGCCGAACGTGACCTTGAACGGGCCCTGGGCACACCAGCACCGGTTCATACCCCAGGCCGGGGACGAGTTCACCTGCTACTCCTGCTTCCTGGTCAGGCACCCTTCCCAGCCCGCAAGTGCAAGGAACGGCCACTCGTACTGCATCGAGTGTGAAGGATAGGGTTCAGCCCTTCCAGAATGCCTGAACGAACAACCACATCAGCTGGAATTA
>DATITT010000506.1:0-5660 GCA_035467435.1 Arthrobacter sp.
CGTCGAAGGGCACGAGGTCGGCGAAGTCAGCGGCCCTGGCGGCGAGCTCGCCGACGCGTTCGCCGTTGAGCTCGGCGCCGGGGTCGATGAGCGACCACGGATAGAGCACGAACGCCCGCTGGGCCGCTCGCGGGTGGGGCAGGGTCAGCTCCGGGTCGGCACTGGCCAGCTCCCCGTACGTGATGATGTCGACGTCGAGGGTGCGCGGGCCCCAGTGCACCGTCCGGACCCGGAGGTGTTTCTGCTCCACCGCGTGGCAGTGCCGCAGCAGCTCGAGGGGCGCCAGCGTCGTCTCCACGGCGATGACCATGTTGAGGAAGTCCGGCTGGCCGGCCGGCCCGCCGACGGCTTTGGTCTGCACGATCGGCGAAATGGCCAGGAGTCGGACCTCGGGCGGGTCGACAATGTCCGCAACGGCCGCCGAGAGGGTGTCGCTGCGCGCCCCCAGGTTGCTGCCGAGCGCGAGTACGGCACGGGTGTAGATCATGGCTGTTCCTGCCGGGGCCGCCGGACGCTGACGGAGACGTCGCCGAATTCGACTTCGATCGGGGCCCTGGGTTTGTGCACGGTGATGTCCACGGCGGCGACGGGGAACTTCGCCAGGACGTCCTCGGCGATCCGCACGGCCAGCGCCTCGATCAGGTTCAGCGGCTCCCCCGTGATCCAGCCCCGGATGCATTCGGCCACTTCACCGTAGTGCGCGGTGTCTAGCACGTCGTCGGAGGCCGCGGCGCGGCTGAAGTCCAGGTGCAGTACGGCATCGACCACGAACGGCTGGCCGTTGCGCCGCTCGAAGTCAAACACTCCGTGATGGCCGACGGCGGTGACGCCGCTCAGCGTGATCTGGTCCATGGTGGCCTGCCGGTTCAGTTGTCGCCGGCGGGGGCCGGCGCGGCTGGTGCCTGCTCCGGGGTCATGCGGGCGGCGACCTTCACGGCGTCGAGGCTGGGGCCGACGTCGTGCACGCGGACCGCCCACGCGCCCCGGTGGGCGCTGATGGCGGTGACAGCGGCGGTGGCGGCGTCGCGTTCGGCCGGCGGGGCGGCCTTGCCGGCCACGGTCAGGAGGCTGCCGAGGAAGCGTTTGCGGGAGGCTGCAACGAGCACCTTGTGGCCCATGGCCTGCAGGACGTCCAGGTGGCGGAGCAGTTCCCAGTTCTGCTCCTCGTTCTTGGAGAAGCCCAGGCCCGGATCCAGGATGATCTGGTCCGGGGAAATGCCGGCCGCGTAGAGCTTGTCGCGGACGCCGGCAAGTTCCGCGGCCACGTCTTCCGCAACGTTCCCGTACTCGGTCAGGGAGTCCATCGTGCTGGCGTTGCCGCGGCGGTGGGTGAGGATATAGGGGGCTTTGCTGCGGGCCACCAGTTCGGCCATCTCGGGCTCCATGGTCAGCCCGGAGACGTCATTGATGATGGCGGCGCCGGCGTCCAGCGCCGCTGCGGCGGTGGCGGCGTGCGTGGTGTCGATGCTGACCAGGGCGCCGGCCTTGACCAGCGCCTGGATCACGGGCAGCACCCGGCGCTGCTCCTCCTCGACGCCGACCTCGGCCGCTCCCGGGCGGGTGGATTCACCGCCGACGTCGATGATGTCGGCTCCGCCGTAGAACATCCGCAGCCCGGCGGCGATGGCGGTGTCCGCGGCGGCGTGCTTGCCGCCGTCGCTGAAGGAGTCCGGGGTGACGTTCAGGATTCCCATCACGAGTGTCCGGTCCGTGGGGAGGTTCTCGAATTTGGCGGCCGGGCGGGGTTTGCGCAGGACGGGCAGGGGCGAAGTCGCGGGACCGGTTCCGGGGGCTGCGGCGAGGGAGTCCATCTGTGTTCTTACCTTCCGATGATGAGGCTCATGGCTTCGGCACGGGTGGCCGGGTCATGGAGTTGCCCGCGTACCGCGCTGGTGACGGTTTTGGCGCCGGGCTTGCGGATGCCGCGCATGGACATGCAGAGGTGCTCGCATTCGACGACGACGATTGCACCGCGCGGCTTGAGATGGGTGACGAGGGCCTCGACGATCTGGGTGGTGAGGCGTTCCTGGACCTGGGGACGGCGGGCGAACATGTCCACCAGCCGCGCCAGTTTGCTCAGCCCGGTGACTTTCCCGTCATGCGAGGGAATGTAGCCCACATGGGCAACCCCGTGGAACGGCACGAGGTGGTGCTCGCAGGTGGAGTAGAACGGGATGTCCTTCACCAGGACGAGTTCCTCATGGTCAAGGTCGAAGGTGGTGGCCAGGATCTCCGCCGGATCGTGGTGGAGCCCGGCGAACATCTCGGTGTACGCCTTGGCGACCCGTTTGGGGGTGTCCAGGAGGCCGCTGCGGTCCGGGTCCTCGCCGATGGCCAGCAGGATCTCACGGACAGCCGCCTCGATCCGGGGCTGGTCCACGGCGGCGCCGGGGACGGGCCCTCCCGCCGCCAAAGGACCGGTGGCGGGAGCGTCGTCGTCGTCGTTGAAGTAGGAAGTCACGGAAGAAGCCTAGCCGGGATGGCCATCAGGCCCGAGATCCGTGACACCGCCTTGGAACGGCTCCTGTCCGGAGACTCCATGGGCGTGCGGCGGGTGAACGTCCAGCGGTTCCTTGAGGCGGGCTTCCTTGGCTTCTTCCTGGGCTTCGCGTTCGGCCTTCTCCCGGCGGGACTCCACCGGTCCGACGTCCTGGATCGGGCGGGTCTCCTTCGAGAGCCAGATCTCGCGGAAATCGCGTTTGCGGATGTGGGTGAAGACCTCCGCGATTTCGGCCTGGTTCAGCGTCTCGCGTTCCAGCAGTTCCAGGGCCAGCTGATCCAGGACATCGCGGTTCTCAATCAGGATGGCGTAGGCCTCGTCGTGGGCGCCCTCGATGAGGCGGCGCACTTCCTCGTCGACGATGTAGGCGATCTGGTCCGAGTAGTTGCGCTCGTGGCCGGCGTCGCGTCCCAGGAAGGGCTCGCCGCCGCCCTGGCCGAGGCGCACCGCGCCGACGCGTTCGCTCATGCCGAACTCGGTGACCATCTTGCGCGCGATCCCGGTGGCCTTTTCGATGTCGTTGGACGCACCCGTGGACGGGTCGTGGAAGACGAGTTCCTCAGCGACGCGGCCACCCATGGCGTAGGCCATCTGGTCGAGCAGTTCGTTGCGGGTCACGGAGTACTTGTCGTTCTCCGGAACCACCATGGTGTAGCCCAGGGCACGGCCGCGGGGCAGGATGGTGATCTTGGTGACCGGTGCCGAGTTCCGCAGCGCCGCCGCCACAAGGGCGTGCCCGCCTTCGTGGTAGGCGGTGACCTTGCGTTCGTGTTCCTTCATGACGCGGCTGCGCTTCTGCGGGCCGGCCATGACACGGTCAATGGCCTCGTCGAGGGCGCGGTCGTCGATCAGGTTGGCGTTGGAGCGGGCGGTCAGCAGCGCGGCCTCGTTGAGGACGTTGGCCAGGTCCGCGCCGGTGTAGCCGGGGGTCTTCTTGGCCACGGCCTTCAGGTCGACGCCGGGAGCCATCGGTTTGCCCTTGGCGTGGACCTTCAGGATCTGGTCGCGGCCGATCAGGTCGGGGGCCTCGACGGAGATCTGGCGGTCGAAGCGGCCGGGGCGCAGCAGCGCCGGGTCGAGGACGTCGGGGCGGTTGGTGGCGGCGATCAGGATGACGTTGGTCTTGACGTCGAAGCCGTCCATTTCAACCAGCAGCTGGTTGAGGGTCTGCTCGCGTTCGTCGTTGCCGCCGCCGATGCCGGCACCGCGGTGGCGGCCGACGGCGTCGATCTCGTCCACGAAGATGATGGCCGGCGCGTTGGCCTTGGCCTGCTCGAACAGGTCGCGGACGCGGGACGCGCCGACGCCGACGAACATTTCGACGAAGTCGGAACCGGAGATGGAGAAGAAGGGAACGGCGGCCTCGCCGGCGACGGCGCGGGCCAGCAGGGTTTTGCCGGTGCCGGGAGGGCCGTAGAGCAGCACGCCCTTGGGGATCTTGGCCCCCACGGCCTGGAACTTCGCCGGTTCCTGGAGGAATTCCTTGATTTCTTCGAGTTCCTCGACGGCTTCGTCGGCTCCGGCAACGTCGCTGAAGGTGACCTGGGGCATGTCCTTGGTGACCAGCTTGGCCTTGGACTTGCCGAACTGCATGACCTTGGAGCCGCCGCCCTGCATGCGGGAGAGAAGGAACCAGAAGAGGACACCGAGCAGGAGGACCGGGATCAGGAGGGAGAACAGTCCGGCGAACCAGTTGTTCTCGACCGGCTGGTCGGTGTAGCCGCTCGGGGGGCGGGAGTCCGTGACGGCTTTGACGACGTCCTCCGCGCGGGCGTTGACGTAGTAGAACTGAATGTTCTTGCCCTGGTCCTGGCCGTCAATCTGCAGATTTTCCTTCAGGACCAGGTCCACGCGGTTTTCCGCGTCGAAGATCTTTGCCTGTTCAACCTTGCCGCCGGCGTCGGTCAGCAGAGCGAGACCCTTGTCCGTATCGATCCGGGTTGAGCCCCCGGGGGACAGGGTGGCAAAGGCGAGCAGGAGCATGCCAATAACAACGACAATCCAGATGCCCGGGCCCTTGAAGAAACTCTTAGCTTTCATCTGTTCGGGGCAGGCCCCGTCCCTCCTGGTAGTGCTGCACGGCGACCGTTCTGCGCGCGTGGTGTGCTGCGTCAGTGTCTAGCTATACACCGTCGCAGTAGCTCACGCACGGTGAAGTCCAAAAGTTCCCTGAGGGCGTAGCGGGGCCGGGCGCGACCGGCCCCCAGCCGGCCCCGCGCCGGGCCAGTCCTGCCGGACGAAGCGGCGGTGCGCTACTCGTAGACGTGCGGCGCCAGGGTGCCGACGAAGTCCAGGTTGCGGTACTTCTCGGCGTAGTCCAGGCCGTAGCCCACCACGAACTCGTTGGGGATGTCATAGCCGACGTACTTGACGTCGATCTGGACCTTCGCCGCCGTGGGCTTGCGGAACGCGGTGCAGATTTCCACCGAGGCCGTGCCGCGGGATTCCAGGTTGGTCTTGAGCCAGGACAGGGTCAGGCCGGAGTCAATGATGTCCTCGACGATCAGGACGTCCTTGCCCATGAGGTCCGTGTCCAGGTCCTTGAGGATGCGGACCACACCCGAGGACTGGGTGCCGGACCCGTAGGACGAGACGGCCATCCAGTCCATTGAAACGTGGCTGTGAAGGGCACGTGCGAGGTCGGCCATGACCATCACGGCGCCCTTGAGCACCCCGACGATCAGCAGATCGCGGCCTTCGTAGTCCTTGTCGATCTGGGCAGCGAGTTCGGTGATCCGTGACTGGATCTGCTCCTTGGAGTACAGAACGTGCTTGAGATCTGCCTGGACGTCGTTTGAATCCACCAATAACTCCTGTGTAGATGCGGGGGCAACTATATGTTGGGCGGTTTTTGAGGCCGGAATACAAGCTTCCCACAGCGCGCCGCCTCGCGGGGAACACCGCCGGGGCCGGACTGCCCCCCGGCGAGGAGCTGGGCGAGCGAGAGCCGGTAGACGCTGACGCCGCCGGGGAGCTCCACCGGACCCGCCGACCCCTGCCGGCGCAGCAGTGCTTCCGCGGCGAGCAGTCGCTGGTAACTGGGCTGCTGGCCTCCGACGGCGGCCGCGGCCTTCGCGATGACCCGGAACCTCACGGCCGGTGCCAGCTCGCGCAGGGCCTCCTCCGCGAGGCTGATGGTGGCGCCGGACTGTTCCCTCAG
>DATITT010000507.1:0-3552 GCA_035467435.1 Arthrobacter sp.
GTCACCGAACCGCTGCTCAGGGGCGCCGACGGCGTCCGCCGCCCGATCGGCTGGGACGAAGCACTGGAGCGCATCACCGCCGCGGTGAAGTCCACCCGCGTCCGCCACGGGGCGGACGCCGTCGGCGTCTTCGGCGGCGGCGGGCTCACCAACGAAAAGGCCTACCAGCTGGGAAAATTCGCCCGGCTGGCCCTGGGCACCTCCCGGATCGACTACAACGGCCGGTTCTGCATGTCCTCCGCCGCCGCGGCCGGGATGCGCGCCTTCGGCCTGGACCGCGGCCTGCCCTTTCCGCTGGAGGACCTCGATTCCGCCAGCACCATCCTGATGCTCGGCTCCAACGTCGCCGAGACCATGCCGCCGTTCGTGCAGCACCTGCAGGGCGCACGCGATGCCGGCGGCCTGATCGTGGTGGACCCCCGCCGCTCCGCCACCGCGGCGTTTACGTCCGACGGCGGCGGCCTGCACCTGCAGCCGTTGCCGGGCACCGACCTCGCCCTGCTGCTGGGCCTCGCCCACGTCGTGATCCACGAGGGCCTCTCCGACGCCGGCTACATCGCGGCCCGCACCACCGGCTACGAGGCGCTGGTCCGCAGCGTCGCCTCCTACTGGCCCGAACGCGTGCAGTCCCTCACGGGTGTCCCGGCCGGGCTGATCCGGGACACCGCACGCCGGCTCGCCGACGGCTCCCGCCGGGGCGGCAGCTACATCCTCACCGGCCGCGGCGTGGAACAGCACGTCGACGGCACGGACACCGCCACCGCCGCGATCAACCTCTCCCTGCTGCTGGGCCTGCCCGGCTCCGCACGCAGCGGCTACGGCACGCTCACCGGCCAGGGCAACGGCCAGGGCGGCCGCGAACACGGCCAGAAGGCGGACCAGCTCCCCGGCTACCGCAAGATCACCGACCCCGCCGCCCGCGCCCACATGGCCGCCGTCTGGGGCGTGCCGGAATCGCTCATTCCCGGGCCCGGACTCCCCGCCGTCCAGCTGCTGAAGTCCCTGGGACAGCCCGACGGCGTCCGGTGCCTCTTCGTGCACGGCGCCAACGTGGCGGTGTCCGCGCCGGACGCCAACGCCGTGATCGCCGGCCTGCGGAGCCTGGACTTCCTGGTGGTCTGCGATTTCTTCCTCTCCGAGACCGCTGCGGAGGCGGACCTGATCCTGCCGGTCACCCAGTGGGCGGAGGAGGAAGGCACCCTGACCAACCTTGAGGGCCGGGTGCTCCGCCGCCGCCGGGCCCTCGCTCCCCCGCCCGGGGTGCGCAGCGAGCTCTGGATCATGGCCCGGCTGGCCGAGACGCTGGACGCCCCGTCGATGTTCAGCGAGGACCCGGAGACCGTCTTCGAGGAACTCCGGCTCGCGTCCTCCGGCGGCCTGGCCGACTACTCCGGGATCGACTACGCCATGCTGGACCGCGGGGAGGCCGCCTACTGGCCCTACCCCGCCGGCAGCACGGGCACCCCGCGGCTGTTCCTGGGTTCCTTCGCCCACGCGGACGGCCGGGCGGTGTTCACTCCGGTGACGCCCCGCCGTCGTGCTGTTTCGTCGTCTTCCGCCGACGCGGCGGACGCTGGCAGGGCCGGCAGGCCGATGACCCTGATCACCGGGCGGCTGATGGAGCACTACCAGTCCGGTGCGCAGACCCGGCGGGTTGCCGCGCTGGCCGCGGCCCAGCCGGAAGCGCGGCTGCAGATCCATCCGGCGGCCGCCGCCGCGCAGGGCATCGGCGAGGGAGACGTCGTCTCGATTTCCAACGGGCGCGGCGAGGTGTCCTGCCGCGCCGAGCTGAGCACGGATATCCGGCCCGAAACGGTGTTCCTGCCGTTCCACTTCCCGGAACTGGAGAGCGCCAACCGCCTCACTGAGGCGGCCACGGATCCGATCTCCGGGATGCCGGAGTTCAAGTTCAGCCACGTCTGGGTCCGGCCCGGCGCTGTAAATCTCCGCGCCAATGAACTGCAGAAGGAAGGTGCGTCATGACTGAGCGCATTGTTGTTGTGGGCTTCGGCCCGGTGGCCGCGCGGCTGGTCGACGAGCTGCTGCCGGCGGTCCGCAGCGGACTCGCGCACCTGACGGTGATCGGCGAGGAGGCAGAGGCCGCCTACAACCGCGTCCTCGTGGCCGATCTCGGGGCCGGCCGGACCACGGCGTCGGCCCTGGCACTCTCCGACGCCGCCGCGCTGATTTCCGACGGCGTCGACGTCCGGCTGGGCGTCCGCGTCCGCCGCGTGGACCGTGCCCGGCAGCAGCTGGTGCTCAGCGACGGCACCTCCCCCGGCTACGACCGGCTGGTCTTCGCCACCGGCTCCCGCCCGGTGATCCCCAACCTCACCGGACTCAACCCGGACCCGGCCGCCCCGGTGCTGCCTGCCGGCGTGACCGCGCTCCGGGACCTGCGTGACGCCTCGGTGCTGCATGCGGCGGTGGCCGGCGGCAGGCGCGTGGTGGTGCTGGGCGGCGGTGTGCTGGGCCTGGAGACGGCCCTCGCGGCGGCCGAGGAAGGCGCCACGGTGACCGTGGTGCACAACGGTCCGCATCCGCTGGGCCGCAACATCGACCGCGGCGGCGGCGCCGTGCTCGCGGCCTCGCTGCGGAACTGCGGCGTTCGGGTGGCCGGCAACGCGCGCTCCACCGGAGTGGAGCACAACGCGCCCGACGGCGGCTTCTCGGCGCTGCTGCTCGATGACGGGTCCGCGATCGACGGCGACCTGCTGGTGCTCTCCTGCGGCGTCCGGCCGCGGACCGAGCTCGCGGAAGGCTGCGGGCTCTCCACCGGCGCCGGGATCCTGGTGGACCACAGGCTCCGGGCGCACCACGAACCCCACATTTTCGCCATCGGCGACTGCGCCGAGGTCCGCTGCCCCGAGCCTGACTGCATGGAGTGCCGGACCGCGCGCGGTCCGTCCGGGCTGGTGGGACCGGGCTGGCGTCAGGCCGAATGGCTCGCCGAATACCTGACGCTGCTGGCGTCCGGGGCCCCGGAGGCCGAGTTGCTGCTTCCCTTGCCGGCCGAACTGCCCGGCGTGGTGGTGCTCAAGGCCCGCGGCATGAACATGGCGGTGGCCGGGAATGTTTCCGCCGAGTCGTGGGATGAGGAGGCTTTGACTGCCGGGGCAGTGAACGGCCGGGCTCGCCTGCAGATCGCCCAGTGGGCGGATCCCGAGCACGGCCGCTACGTGAAGATGACCACGCGCGCCGGAGTGCTTGAAGGCCTGGTGGCCGTGGGCATGCCCCGCACCGCGGCCGAGCTGGTGCAGCTGTTCGAGCGCGGCGCCGAGCTCCCCGCGGACCGGTCCCTGCTGCTGCGCCTCGACGGCCCGCCCCGGGCGACCGCCGGCGGCGCCGCCGGCGCCGCCGCCCCCGAGCGCACCGTGTGCCGGTGCGCCGGAGTGAGCGGAACCCGAATTGCCGCTGCGGTGACCGACGGCTGCGGGACGGTGGCCGAGGTCTCTGGCGCCACCCGGGCCGGGACCGGCTGCGGCGGATGCCATGACGACATTAAGGGCATCATCGAAAGGCACTTTCAGGGGGCGGTGGCCTGACGTCGCC
>DATITT010000508.1:0-2895 GCA_035467435.1 Arthrobacter sp.
CGGGCCACCAGGAAGCGCGTGCCGCGGGGCATCACCCGGCTCATGACGCGGCTGCATACCCCGGAACGGCCGCTGGTCACCGAGCGCTGAAGGCGCTCAGTCGATGGCGGCCATAAGTTCAACGACCCGGTCCAGGAAGGCGTCCACCTGGTTTTCCTCGTAGCCGTCCCTCCCGACGGCGGGACGGAAGACGGCGCGGCGGACACTGTCCACGCTCAGCGGCTTGTCCTGTTCGAGGTATCCAATCAGCTCGTGGCAGAGGTCATCCACGTCCGTGGTGTTGTAGCTGCGGGCCTTGGCCTTCGCGGGCCGCCGGAAGCGCTGGCCGTCGGGGCGGTGCAGCCGCCCGCGGAGCATGCCGGCGATCCGGCCGATTTCGCGGAGCCAGGCTTCCTCGCCGCGTTCGGCCACGAGTTCGTCGCGTTCCCGCCGGGCCAGGGCGTCCTCCAGCCGGTCCAGGGCCGCGTCGACGCCGGCCGCTGTATATCCGCCCTTGACGGGGTCGAAAGAGACCGCCCTGACGTCCACACTCTTGACCGGCCGGGCTGCGGACTGGGGCGCTTCAAATGACACCCGTGCGCGCTGCATGAAATGGTCGACCTGCTTGGCGTTGTAGCCGTACTGGTTCCGTTCCACGCGGTCAAAGGAAGCAGGAATCTGTCGTTGAATGTCCACTGTACTGTTGCTTCCTTCAATGCCGTTTGGCTGGTTTGTCCGGCACCATTGTAGGGGCCGCCGGGTGGCACAGGGGGTGCCTCACACGCCGGCAAGGACGGAGTAGAGGATGTATGCCACCGGGCACGCGAAGACGATCGAGTCCAGCCGGTCCATGACCCCGCCGTGGCCGGGCAGGATGCTGCTCATGTCTTTGATCCCGAGTTCGCGCTTCACCATGGATTCGGAGAGGTCCCCTGCAGTGGCCGCAGCCACCATGCCCACGGCCAGGATGACACCGACCCACCAGGGCTTGTCCAGCAGGAAGATGGCCGCGAGCACTCCGACAACCGTGGCACCGCCCATGGAACCTGCGAAGCCTTCCCAGCTCTTTTTGGGACTGATCTTCGGCGCCATCGGGTGCCTGCCGAGCGAGGCCCCAACGAGATACCCGAAGGTGTCGTTGGCGACCACCAACAGCAGAAGGACGGCGATCTGCCAGGCTCCGGGGGGAACGACGCCGTCGGGCCACCGCCCCACCGGCGTCTCCCCCACAAGGGTGTGCAGCGGCAACACGGCGAAGCTGATCAGGAACGGGATCCAGGCCAGGGTGAAGACACCGGCGAAGATGCTGCGCGCGGAACCGGCGGCGCCTTCCAGGGAGCGCCAGATCAGCGCCGCGACGCTGCCGAGCAGCATGGCGAAGAGGAGGCTTTCGGCGCCGCCGAAGTAGGCGGCAGCCGGCATCGCCACGGTGCCGATCATCACCGGGACAATCGGCAGCCTGGTACCGGTGGTCTCCAGTGCGCGAAAGACTTCCCAGACACCGAAGACCGCGAAGACGGTGACAATGAGCACGAACCCCAGCGGGAAGAACAGCAGTCCGCCGAGGACAACCACGAGCATGCCCAGGCCCACCGCAGTCGCGGCGGGAAGATTCCTGCCGGCCTTGGGCGTCGGGTTCCTCCGCTGCTTCCCCCCCACCCGGACGTCCGCTCCGGGGTCCCCCTGTTCCTGCGCCATCAGACCTCTAGCAGCTCGGCTTCCTTGCGCTTGAGCAGCTCGTCGATGCCGTCGACGTGGGCCTTGGTCATGGCATCCAGTTCCTTTTCGCCACGGCTGCCCTCGTCCTCGCCGGCCTCGCCGTCCTTGACCAGCTTGTCCAGGGTTTCCTTGGCCTTGCGGCGGATGTTGCGGATGGACACCTTGGCGTCCTCTCCCTTGGACTTGACGATTTTGACGTATTCCTTGCGGCGCTCCTGGGTGAGGTCCGGGATGGTGATCCGGATAACGTTGCCGTCATTCGACGGGTTGGCGCCGACCTCGGAGTCGCTCAGCGCGCGCTCGATATCGCGCAGGGCGGTCTTGTCGAAGGGCGTGATGAGGATGGTGCGGGCGTCCGGAACGGCGAAGGAGGCCAACTGCTGCAGCGGCGTCGGGGATCCGTAGTAGTCCACGAGGACCTTGTTGTAGAGGCCCGGGGTGGCGCGTCCGGTCCGGATCGAGGCGAAGTCTTCCTTGGCCACTTCAACCGCCTTGTCCATCTTTTCCCCGGCTTCGAGCAAGGTTTCTTCGATCACGATCTCTCCTCAGAAATTGGTGCACCCGCCGCTGGCGGGATGCTGCACGGTCTTGGCTGTGTTCCGTCTGCCTGCCCCGGATCCGGGGAGCGGAACTGTCCTGAAAACATCCTAGCCGTTGCTAGGGGGTGACGATGGTGCCCAGGTCCTCGCCCAGAATGGCGCGGGTGACGTTCCCTTCGCCTTCCATGCCGAACACGACCATCGTGAGGTTGTTGTCCTTGCACATGGTCATGGCGGTCTGGTCCATCACGCGGATGTCCCGGCGCAGGGCCTCGTCGTAGCTGAGGCGGTGCAGCTTCTCGGCCGTGGGATCCTTCTTCGGGTCCGCGGTGTAGACGCCGTCGACGCCGCTCTTGCCCATCAGGACGACGTCGGCGTGGACCTCCATGGCACGCTGGGCGGCCACGGTGTCGGTGGAGAAGTACGGCAGTCCGGCGCCGGCGCCGAAGATGACGACGCGGCCCTTTTCGAGGTGGCGTTCCGCGCGACGCGGGATGTACGGCTCGGCGACCTGGGTCATGGCGATGGCGGACTGCACCCGGGTTTCCGCACCGGCCTGCTCCAGGAAGTCCTGCAGGGCGAGGGCGTTCATGACGGTGCCCAGCATGCCCATGTAGTCGGCGCGCCCGCGATCCATTCCGCGCTGGCTGAGCTCCGC
>DATITT010000509.1:0-1849 GCA_035467435.1 Arthrobacter sp.
GAAGAAGGCCCTGCTCACGGGTGTCAGCTACATGATCCCGTTCGTGGCCGGCGGCGGTCTGCTGATCGCCCTCGGCTTCCTGGTGGGCGGCTACGACATCACCGGGTACGCGGACACGATCCTGGCGGAGAACACGATCACTAATCTGCCGACCGTGTACCCGGAACTGGCTTGGGGCCCGCTGGGCGCCTACCTCGGCGCCGTGCTCTTCAAGATCGGCGCCTTGTCCCTCGGCTTCCTCGTCCCGGCGCTGGCCGGCTATATCGCGTTCGCCATCGCTGACCGGCCGGGCATCGCGCCGGGCTTCGTCGCCGGCGCCGTTGCCGGGTTCATGGGCGCAGGCTTCCTCGGCGGCATTGTGGGCGGCCTGCTGGCAGGCTACGTGGCACATGCCATCGGTCAGATCAGCGTTCCCCGCTGGCTGCGCGGCCTGATGCCGGTGGTCATTATTCCGCTGGTGGCATCCCTCGTTGCGTCCGGCCTGATGTTCCTGGTCCTGGGCGGGCCGATCGCCGCGGTCACTGTGGGCCTCAACGACTGGCTGTCCAGCCTCACCGGCGCCAGCGCCATTGCCCTCGGCGTCATCCTCGGCCTGATGATGTGCTTCGACCTCGGCGGACCGGTCAACAAGGTTGCTTACGCCTTCGCCGTCGCCGGCCTCGGCGCAGCCACCATCGACAACCAGGCACCGTGGCAGATCATGGCGGCCGTGATGGCCGCAGGCATGGTTCCGCCGCTGGCCATGGCCCTCGCCTCCACCGTGCTGAACAAGCGCCTCTTCAGCCTGGCGGAGCAGGAAAACGGCAAAGCCGCCTGGCTTCTGGGAGCCTCCTTCATCTCTGAAGGCGCCATCCCCTTCGCCGCGGCCGACCCGCTGCGTGTCATCCCCGCCAGCATGCTCGGCGGCGCCGTGACGGGTGCCATCTCGATGGCAGCCGGGGTGGGATCGAAGGCCCCGCACGGCGGGATCTTCGTCTTCTTCGCCATCGATAACTTCCTGATGTTCGTCGTCGCCATCGCGGTCGGCACCGTCGTCACGGCCTTCGCCGTGGTCGGGCTCAAGCGCTGGGCCGTCAAGAAGCCGGTTGATACGGTGGAACAGGTTCCCGTGGCCGCCTGAGCCGTCCAGAAAAACCTTCCCTTGCTGATATTCCCAAGCCAAAAACCAAGGAGCAACAATGACCGAACGTAACGCCACCATTGCCAGCCGCGTCGGGCTGCACGCCCGCCCGGCCGCGATCTTTGCCGAGGCCGCCGGCGAGTTCGATCTCGAAATCACCATTGCCCGGCTGGGCGAACCCGTCGACGAGGCCATGGATGCCGCCAGCATCCTCTCCCTCATGAGCCTGGGCGCGTCCCACGGCGAGGTTGTGGTCCTGCGCGCCGAGGGCGACGGCGCCGACGCCGCCCTCGAACGCCTGGTCCAGATCCTCGAAACGGACCACGACGCCGAATAGCGTCACCATCCGGCGGTACCGCCGCCGGATCCGAGGCCCGGCCGCACCCGAACAGGGTACGGCCGGGCTTCTGCGTTCCCGCAGGTCCCCGGAAATCCTTCAGCAAACTTAGTGAATGCTTGTCATGGCCCGGTGGCGCCGCTAGTTTGGAATCCGCGGCAGCGCTCACCGTGGGCCGCCGCCGGACGATTTCCCGGCCGAAGGAGGCAACCCTGTGGCAAACGTGCAGGCCAGCAAGGAGATCGGCTTCAAAGGCTACCCGGCCCAGAAGAAAAGCGAACTCGTTTCCGCGCTCCGGAATTCCTGATCCCGGTGGCCCCGTGCCGGACGGCCGACCGCTCAGGCCTCCTTCCGCGCGCTCCGCGAGGCGGCCTTCGGGGCGGCGGTTTTCG
>DATITT010000510.1:0-5112 GCA_035467435.1 Arthrobacter sp.
TGGCGGCAACAAGCTGCGCCAGGGTGGTGGGCCCGGCCTCAAGTGCGTCAAGCACATGGGCCGCTTTATCGATGACACCGACTCCACTAGAATTGTCCATGTAATGATATTGCCGTCTCATTATCTGAGATGCAAGTCAACGCGCTGGCGCATAACGCGGGAGTGCTGATTCAGTGGAGAGACCAAGCCGTTAAGTACGGACACCGCAGTGAAGGGAGCAGGCCGTGGCAAAGACACTGGCCGAGAAAGTCTGGGACGCGCACGTGGTGCGCAAAGGCGACGGCGAGGGAGCCAATGCACAGCCAGACCTTCTCTTCATCGACCTGCACCTGGTGCATGAGGTGACCTCGCCGCAGGCCTTCGAGGGCCTCCGGCTGGCCGGGCGCCCGTTGCGCCGGCCCGACCTCACCATCGCCACCGAGGACCACAACACTCCCACGCTGGATATCGACAAGCCGATTGCCGATCTCACCAGCCGCACGCAGATCCAGACCCTGCGCAACAACTGCCAGGAGTTTGGTGTCCGCCTGCACTCCCTTGGCGACGCAGAGCAGGGGATCGTCCACGTCGTCGGCCCGCAGCTGGGCCTCACCCAGCCCGGCATGACCGTGGTCTGCGGCGACTCGCACACCTCCACCCACGGGGCGTTCGGAGCCCTGGCGATGGGCATCGGCACCTCCGAGGTGGAGCACGTTATGGCCACCCAGACGCTGTCGCTGAAGCCCTTCAAGACCATGGCCATCAACGTCGAGGGCACCCTGCGACCCGGTGTTTCCGCCAAGGACATCATCCTGGCCGTCATCGCCAAGATCGGCACCGGCGGAGGACAGGGCTATGTGCTCGAGTACCGCGGCTCCGCGATCCGGGCGCTGTCCATGGAAGCCCGGATGACCATCTGCAACATGTCCATCGAAGCCGGCGCCCGCGCCGGACTCGTCGCCCCGGACCAGACCACCTACGACTACATGTCCGGACGCCCGCACGCGCCGGAGGGCGCCGACTGGGATGCCGCCGTCGAGTACTGGAACACCCTGCGCACCGAGGACGACGCGACGTTCGACGTCGAGGTTGACCTCGACGCCGACACCCTGGAACCGTTCGTGACCTGGGGGACCAACCCCGGCCAGGGCGTATCACTGTCCGCCAAAGTGCCTTCGCCCGAGGACTTCGGCGATGAGAACGCCAAGGCCGCGGCGGAACGTGCGCTGCAGTACATGGGGCTGGAAGCCGGCACCCCGATGAAGGACATCCGGGTGGACACGGTCTTCCTGGGCTCCTGCACCAACTCCCGGATGGAGGACCTCCGCGCTGCTGCGGACATCATCCGAGGCCGCACCAAGGACCCCAACATCCGGATGCTGGTGGTTCCCGGCTCCGCCCGCGTCCGCCTCGAAGCCCAGGCAGAGGGCCTGTACAAGGTCTTCAAGGACTTCGGGGCTGAATGGCGCATCGCCGGCTGCTCCAAGTGCCTGGGCATGAACCCGGACCAGCTGGAACCGGGGGAGCGCTGCGCGTCCACCTCCAACCGCAACTTCGAGGGCCGCCAGGGCAAGGGCGGGCGCACCCACCTGGTCTCCCCGGTGGTGGCGGCAGCGACGGCGGTGCGCGGCACCCTGAGCTCGCCGTCGGACCTTGATCCTGCACCTGAGACCGCCGCTACCCGCACCGACGCAGCCTAGGAGACCGCTATGGAAAAGTTCACCACCCACACCGGCATCGGCGTCCCGCTGCGCCAAAGCAACGTCGACACCGACCAGATCATCCCGGCCGTCTACCTCAAGCGCATCACGCGCACCGGCTTCGAGGACGCGCTCTTTGCGGCCTGGCGCAAGGACCCGGCGTTCATCCTGAACCAGGAGCCGTTCAATGCGGGCTCCGTCCTGGTGGCCGGCCCTGACTTCGGCACCGGGTCCTCCCGGGAACACGCCGTCTGGGCGCTCAAGGACTACGGTTTCAAGACCGTGCTGTCCTCACGCTTCGCCGACATCTTCCGGGGAAACTCCGGCAAGCAGGGCCTGCTCGCCGCGGAACTGGCCCAGGATGACATCGAACTCATCTGGAAGGAACTGGAGAACGCCCCCGGGACCGCGCTCACCGTGGACCTCGTCTCCAAGACGGTCCAGTGCGGCAACATCGTCGCGCCGTTCGAAATTGACGACTACACCCGCTGGCGCCTGCTCGAGGGCCTGGACGATATTGGCCTGACCCTCAAGCACGAGGAAGACATCACCGCCTTCGAGGCCACCCGTCCGGCGTTTATGCCCAAGACCCTGCCGGCCAAGCTGTCCTGACCGGCGCTCAACTGCAACGCGGGGTCACCTTCGGCCCGTCCCGGCCCCCGGGACCGGCCGCAGGTGACCCCGCGTTGCTTTGTTTTTTCACGGCGGGAACTGCGGCGTGGGCGACGACTCGGCGCCCCCCGTATTTCAGATCGGTAACGCAAGCTCCTATGCTTAGCAGGTGCCTTTGTAAGGATTTGGGGGCGAGTAGTCGTGAGGAAACCGGTATATGAGTAGTGTTCTGACAATCCGCGGAGGCGTCCCGCTGACTGGCCGCGTCACCGTGCGGGGGGCCAAAAATCTGGTCCCGAAGGCCATGGTGGCCGCCCTGCTGGGCAACGAGCCATCCGTGCTGCGCAACGTCCCTGAAATCAAGGACGTCGAGGTTGTCACCAGCCTGCTCCAGCTCCACGGCGTCACGGTCGAGAAAGACCCCATCACAGGGGACCTGACCCTCGACCCGACCAATGCGAAGACGGCCTCCCATACGGCGATCGACGCGCATGCTGGCGATTCCCGCATCCCGATCCTGCTGTGCGGTCCCTTGATCCACGCGATCGGCGAGGCATTCATCCCGGACCTGGGCGGCTGCAAGATCGGCGACCGCCCGATCGACTACCACCTGAACGTGCTGCGGCAGTTCGGTGCCGTGGTGGAGAAGCGTCCCGGCGGCATCCACATCTCCGCGCCCGGCGGCCTCAAGGGCGCCAAGATCTCGCTGCCGTATCCGTCCGTCGGCGCCACCGAGCAGGTCCTGCTGAGCGCCACGAGGGCCGAAGGCATCACTGAGCTCTCCGGTGCGGCCACGGAGCCGGAGATCGTCGACCTGATCTCAGTGCTGCAGAAAATGGGCGCGATCATCAGCGTCCAGACGGACCGCACCATCCGGATCGAGGGGGTCCCGGACCTCGGCGGCTACAACCACCGCGCGCTCTCGGACCGTAACGAGTCGGCGTCGTGGGCGTCCGCGGCACTGGTCACGCGCGGCGACATCTTCGTTGAGGGCGCCACCCAGCGCGACATGATGACCTTCCTCAATACCTACCGCAAGGTGGGCGGCGGGATGGACATCGGCGACGACGGCATCCGCTTCTATCACAAGGGCGGCAAGCTCAACCCGCTGGTCCTCGAGACGGACGTGCACCCCGGCTTCATGACCGACTGGCAGCAGCCCCTCATCGTTGCCCTGACGCAGGCCGAGGGTGTGTCGATCGTCCACGAAACCGTGTATGAGAACCGCTTTGGCTTCACGGATGCGCTGATCCGGATGGGCGCCAATATCCAGGTCCACCGTGAATGCCTCGGCAGCGTCCCCTGCCGGTTCGGCCAGCGCAACTTCCTGCATTCAGCAGTGATTTCCGGCCCCACCCAGCTGACCGGCACCGACATTGACGTGCCGGATCTGCGTGGCGGGTTCAGCCACCTGATCGCGGCACTGGCCGCCAACGGTACCTCGCGTGTCACTGGAATCGACATCATCAACCGCGGCTACGAGCGTTTCTCGGAGAAGCTCGCGGGCCTGGGCGCCGATTTCGACATCACTTCGGCCGAGTAGCGGGTACCACGTGAAGGAATCGGCCAAGAGCCGCAACACTTTTTACGTTGTGGCCGGGATTGTCCGTCCGGTCATGAACCTTTTGATGCGGAAGGAATGGATCGGTCTGGAGAAGCTGCCCGCTGGCGGCTTCATCGCAGCACCCAATCACTGCACCGAAATCGATCCCCTGGTAGTGGCGCACATGCTCTACAACCAGCAGCGGATGCCGCGCTTCCTGGCCAAGGCCGGACTCTTCAAGGTGCCCGTGCTGGGATTCGTGCTGCGCGCCACCAAACAGATTCCCGTGGAGCGCTCGACGGCGGGCGCCAACCGCTCGCTGCAGATTGCCAAGGAAGTGGTGGACGAGGGCGGAGCCATCATCATCTACCCCGAGGGCACGCTGACCAGGGATCCCGAGCTGTGGCCGATGAGGGGCCACACCGGTGCCGCGCGGATGGCGCTTGAAAGCGGAATCCCGGTGGTGCCGATGGCTCACTGGGGCGCCCACGAGGTCCTGCCACGCTATGCCAAACGGCTTCACCTCTTTCCGCGGAAGACCTCGCGCCTGGTGGTGGGCGATCCGGTCGACCTCAGTGCCTTCGCCGGGCGGCCGCTGGACAAGGCCACCCTCACCGAGGCCACCAACGTGATCATGGCGGCCATCACTGAACTCCTGGCCAGCCTCCGCGGCGGACAGCCACCGCTGGTCCGCTGGGATCCTTCGGCCCACAACCAGTCCACGCACGGCCGCTTCATTGCGGAAAGCGGCAAATCTGGCGGGTCAGCAACACCGGAAAAGAATGTTGGGGATAGCGACGAATGACATTCGATCAAACGCGGGGACTGTCGGCCACGAAAGTCGCTGTCCTCGGCGCCGGATCGTGGGGGACCACCTTTGCAAAGATCCTCGCTGACGCTGCCACTGCCTCCGGCGTCGGACGCGACATCCGGCTGTGGGGCCGGCGCGAGGAAGTCGTCGAGCAGATCAACCTGAAACACCGGAACGAGCAGTACCTCAAGGACATTGCCCTTCCGCCCAGCATCACCGCTTCCACGGACGTCGCCGAGGTCCTCGCCGGCGCAGAGCTGGTGGTCCTGGCCGTTCCGGCCCAGACCCTGCGGCCGCAGCTGCGCGAGTGGAAGAACCTCCTGGCGCCCGGCGCCCTGGTGGTTTCCCTGATGAAGGGACTCGAACTGCACTCCGACGCACGGATGAGCGAAGTGATCTCCGAGGAGCTCGGCATTCCCGCCAACCGGATCGCTGTGGTGTCCGGACCCAACCTGGCCATGGAGATC
>DATITT010000511.1:0-1876 GCA_035467435.1 Arthrobacter sp.
GGCTCGTCCGTGGCCGGGCAGGCGACCGTCTTCATCTTCCCGGACCTCAACACCGGCAACAACACCTACAAGGCGGTCCAGCAGTCCTCCGGGGCAGTCGCCGTCGGGCCCGTGCTGCAGGGCCTGCGCAAGCCGGTCAACGACCTCTCGCGCGGCTGCACCGTGGAGGACATCGTCAACACGGTGGCCATCACCGCGATCCAGGCGCAGTCCGCGGAGCCGGCCGCGGAGTCCGCCGCCGAGCCGGCCCCCGCGGCTGCCCACGCCTAGTCGGCTGTTGCCCGGCCAATTGGTTTCCGGTCAGCTGTGGCCGGTCAGCTGTTGACCCGTCAGCTGTTTTCCGGCTCCACCGGGCTGTCGGGCTCCTCCTGCTGGGCGGGCTCATCGGCCAGGCCCTTCGGTGTGAGATCCAGGTCCTCCAGATTGTCGGGGGCCTCAGGGGCTTCTCCGGTCTCGGCGGCCTTGGTGTCCCCGGTGTCGTCCAGGGCCGGGTTTGCGCCTTCGAGGCCGGTGGGGTCCGGCGCACCGGAACCGCTGTCCGGCTTGGTGCCCTCCGGCTCCGTGCTCTCTGTCTGGGTCGCGTCGTCAGTCATGGAAGTCCCTTCGTGAGTTGTCCAGTTGGTCCGCCGACTCTAAGCGCCAGCAGCGGCTTTCGCAACGGAGTGGCGCCCTCGCCCGTCCGGCAAAAGGTAGTCCGGCAATTTATAGTGGGTCCCACGGAGCGCTCCGCCAGGCTCCGCCGTGTTGCCCGTCCCGACGCGCCCTCCGGGGTCAGCGCAGCAGCCAAGGCGTAGGAGGCCCCATGCTCGTGCTCGTTATCAACTCAGGCTCGTCCTCGCTCAAGTACCAGGTCCGCGACGTCGAGGCCGGCAGTGTGCTCGCCGAAGGGCTGGTCGAGAAGATCGGCATGGGCACCGGCGGCGAGGGCGACGGGGAGATCGAGGGCCCCCGCGACCACGCCGAGGCGCTGGAGCAGGTGGACGCGGAGATCCACGCGGCCCTGGGCGACCGGGTGCTCGACGCCGTGGGGCACCGGGTGGTGCACGGCGGGGAGCGCTTCGCCGAGCCGGTCCTGGTCAACAACGAGATCACCCGCGCCATCGAGCGGCTCAACCCGCTGGCGCCCCTGCACAACCCGGCGAACGTGCTCGGCATCCGCGCGATCTCGAAGAAGTGGCCGGACATGCCGCAGGTCGCCGTGTTCGACACCGCCTTCCACCGCACCCTGCCGGAGCACGCCTGGCGCTACGCGGTGCCGGAGGAGCTCTACGCCAACCACGGGATCCGCCGCTACGGCTTCCACGGGACCTCGCACGAATACGTCGCGCACCGGGCGGCGGCGCTGCTGGATGTCCCGCTGGACGAGTTCGACGCCGTTATTGCCCACCTCGGCAACGGGGCCTCGGTCACCGCGATCCGCGGCGGAGCGTCCGTGGACACCTCGATGGGCTTCACCCCGCTGGAGGGCCTCGTGATGGGCACCCGCTCCGGTGATCTGGACCCGTCCATCCTCGTCTTCCTCGGCCGGGCCGGCTGGTCCCCGGAGGACCTCGATGCCATGCTCAACCGCCAGTCCGGGCTCAAGGGCCTGGCCGGCAACAACGACATGCGCTCCGTGGTGGAGGCCGCCGAAGCCGGCGACGCCCGGGCGGCCATGGCGCTCGCCGTCGCCTCCTACCGGCTCGCGAAGTACATCGGCGGCTACCTCGTGGCCGTCGGCGGGGCGAAGGCCCTCGTCTTCACCGCCGGGATCGGGGAGAACTCGCACCAGTTCCGGGCCCTCGTGGCGGATCGGCTGGGTGCCCTGGGCGTGCAGCTCGACGACGGCCTGAACAGCGAACGCTCCAAGGAGCCCCGCGTGATCTCTTCGGCGTCC
>DATITT010000512.1:0-4977 GCA_035467435.1 Arthrobacter sp.
GCCCGGCCCCATGGGCGCCAATGCGCACACCGACTATGCCCTGCGGAAGAACGGGATCCAGGAGGTCATTCCGATCCACCCGGAGCTGGAGGAACCGCTCTCCGAAATCCTTGGGGGCACCTACGGCTTGATCGTGTACCAGGAGCAGGTCATGGCCGTCGCGCAGAAGCTTGCCGGCTACACCCTGGGCCAGGCCGACATCCTGCGCCGCGCCATGGGCCAAAAGAAGAAGTCCGAGCTGGACAAGCAGTGCGCCGGCTTCTCCCAGGGCATGCAGGACAACGGTTACTCGATGGCCGCGGTCAAGACCCTCTGGGACATCCTGCTGCCGTTCTCCGACTATGCCTTCAACAAGGCCCACTCGGCCGCCTACGGCGTGATCTCCTACTGGACCGCCTACCTCAAGGCCCACTATGCGCCCGAGTACATGGCCGCCCTGCTCACCAGCGTCGGGGATGACAAGGACAAGTCGGCGATCTACCTCAACGAATGCCGGCGCATGGGCATCACGGTGCTGCCGCCGGACGTCAACGAGTCCGCACTGAACTTCACCCCCGTCGGCACCGACATCCGCTTCGGCATGGGCGCCATCCGCAACGTCGGCGTCAACGTCGTCGAAGCCATGGTGGCCGCCCGGGGCACGGAAGGCGCCTACACGTCCTTCAAGGACTACCTGATGAAGGTCCCGGCCGTGGTGTGCAACAAGCGCACCATTGAATCCCTGATCAAGGCCGGCGCGTTCGACTCGCTCGGCCACCACCGGCGCGCCCTGGCCATGATCCATGAAGAAGCGATCGACTCCGTCATCACGCTCAAGCGCAACGAGGCGATCGGGCAGTTCGACCTTTTCGCCGGTTTTGACGAGGCCGAATCCGAGGCCTCGCTCAGCATCGAGATCCCGGACCTTCCCGAATGGGAGAAGAAGGACAAGCTTTCCTTCGAACGGGACATGCTCGGCCTGTATGTCTCCGACCACCCCCTGCAGGGACTCGAAGGGGTCCTGAGCCAGCACGCCGACCAGTCCATCACCTCGATCATCGCCGAGGACGGCCCGCACGACGGCGCCATCGTCACCATCGCCGGCATGATCACCTCACTGAGCCGGCGCATCGCGAAAGCCAGCGGCAATGCCTACGCCCGCGCGGAGATCGAGGACCTGGGCGGTTCCGTCGAGGTCATGTTCTTCGGGCAGGTCTACGGGCCCATCGCCTCCGTGCTGGCAGAAGACCTGATCGTGGTGGTCAAGGGGCGGCTGCAGCGCCGCGATGACGGCGCCGTCGCCCTCAACTGCATGGAACTTTCCGTCCCGGACCTCAGCGAGGGCCTCAACGGCCCGCTGGTGATCACCATGCAGACCCACAAGGCGACCGAGGCCGTCGTGACCGAGCTCGGGGACGTGCTGCGCACGCACCGCGGCAAGTCCGAGGTCCGGCTGCACCTGCAGGGCGACACCCGGGTGGAAATCATGGGCCTGCCCGTACATCTCCGGGTGAACCCCAGCCCGTCACTGTTCGGGGACCTGAAAGTGCTGCTCGGCCCGACCTGCCTGGACAGCTAGAAGAGCCGGACCGGATTGGTTCGCGGCCCCGTTGAGGGGTCAGATCTCGTAGTCGAGCGGCACGGGCTGGCCGTAGGCGCCGGAGTGGTAGAGCAGGGGAGCGCCGCCGGCGCCCACCTCGCCTTCCACGACCTCGACCACCACCACGGCGTTGTTCTCGAAGGAGAGCCGCATCTGGACCTTGCCGATCAGCCAGCCGGCCACGTCATTGAGGATCGGCACCTCATGGGGCCCGAGCGCCCAGTGATCGCCCTCGAAGCGGTTGCTGGTCCGGGCAAAGCGGTCAGCCAGCGCCTGGTTCTCCAGCCCCAGCATGTGGACGCCGATGTAAGTGGCGTTGGCCACGGCCGGCCAGGAGCTCGACGTGCGGGCCATGTTGAACGTGAACCGGGGCGGCTTCGCCGACAGCGAGGCCACGGAGGTTGCCGTGAAGCCGAAAGGGACACCGTTAAGGTTGGCGGTAATGATGGCCACCCCGGCCGCATGCCGGCGGAACATTTCCCTGAAGGTTCCCTCGAAGGCTTGGTCCTCTGTGGCCACTGCGATCCAACTCCCTGCTGCACGTGTGTGATGTTCCTACCTGCCAGCGTATGGCGCCTGTGAACGGCCGCGGTACTTGTTTACCCGGAGGCGTCATCTGGAACGTCATCCGCCGGACGCCCGGTGTTATGTGCCCGCCGGCGGAAAGCTTGTTAAGGTTTGTTGCATGACACAGCCCGCAGTGCACGGCCAGCTCCCGCAGGATGCCGCGCAGGACACCCCCCGCATCCCGCTCCCGGGTTCCGGGCCTGACGCTGCGGCCGGCCGTCCGGTCCACGAGGCAGGCGTCCGCGCCGGGACCTGGCGGAAGGCCGCCGTCATTGCCGCCGCCGGCGTTCCTGTGGGGGTGCTCTGGTGGCTCCTGGCGCCGTCCGGGATGAACCTGCTCTCGGGTGATCCGGAGCTGAGGAGCGGCGGCAACACGGAAGGGTGGCTGCCGCGGGACCTGGTGCTGGCGGGCCTGTTCCTGCTCGCAGGCTGCATTTCGGGCGCTGTGGCCACCGGCAGCAAGCACAACGTACCATCCGGCAGGGACGTTCTCCTTGCCGTCGGCGCGGGAGCAGCGGGCGCCCTCGCAGCCTGGGGGACCGGCGTCGTGTGTGGCCTCTGGTGGGGAACGCCGGAGGACACCTCGGCCAGCGCCAATATTGCCTTCTCCCTGCGGTCCTTCGCCGTCCTGGCAATCTGGCCGGCTGCGGTTGCCCTGACCATCTTCCTGCACACTGTCTTCACTACGCCGGCGCCGGAAGCCGACGCCGGGGCCTGACGACCGGCAGCAGAGGAGCCCCTGCGTTGCCGTCCAAAGTAACAGGCGCGTGACTCTCCGGGGCTGCCGGTAAAATGAACGAGTGACCCCTTCAGCTGACAGCTCCGTGCCCGCCGTTACTGCGCCCCCGGTTCCCACCGACCTCAACTTCCACACCGTCGACCTGCGCGGCCAGCGGCTGACCCTCGCCGGCCTCCGCGCCGCGGTGCCCCGGGCGAAGGCCGGCACCATGGCTGATGCCGAGCACAAGGTACTGGACATCATCGATGCCGTCCGCACCCGGGGCTTCGAGGCGCTCAGCGAGCTCGCCCGTACCTTCGACGGCGTGGAGCAGTCGCACCCGCGGGTCCCCGCTGAAGCGCTGACGGCGGCCCTGGCCGGTCTCGATCCCGCCGTGCGGGCGGCACTGGAAGAGTCCATCCGGCGCGCACGGCTCTTTGCCGACGCCCAGCGCCCGGCGGACACCGACGTCGAACTCGGCGAAGGCGCGGTGGTCAGCCAGAATTGGGTCCCCGTGGCGCGCGTGGGCCTCTACGTACCCGGAGGTCTGGCGGTCTACCCGTCCTCCGTGATCATGAACGTCGTCCCGGCCCTTGCGGCCGGCGTCGAATCCATCGCCCTGGCATCCCCGCCGCAGAAAGACTTCGACGGGCTCCCGCACCCCACGATCCTTGCCGCAGCGTGCCTGCTCGGAATCGACGAGGTCTACGCGATCGGCGGCGCCCAGGCCATCGCGGCCTTCGCCTACGGCATCCCCGCCGCGGAGGACAATGCCGGGCTGGACCCGGTGGACGTCGTCACCGGCCCGGGCAACGTCTTCGTCGCCACGGCGAAGCGACTCGTCAAGGGCGTCGTCGGCATCGATTCCGAGGCCGGCACCACCGAGATCGCGATCCTGGCGGACGCCACGGCACAGCCGGTCCTGGTCGCGGCTGACCTGATCAGCCAGGCCGAGCATGACCCCAAGGCCGCATCCGTGCTGATCACGGACTCCGAGGACCTCGCCGCCGCCGTCCGGGTGGAACTGGAGCGCCAGGCGGCAGCGACCAAGCACAGTGCGCGGGTCCGTGAGGCCCTCTCAGGCCCGCAGTCCGGCGTCGTCCTGGTGGACAACCTGGACCAGGGCATCGCGGCGTGCAATGCCTACGCCGCCGAACACCTCGAAATCATGACGGCGGACGCGGCAGGCGTCGCGGGCCGGATCCGCAGCGCCGGGGCGATCTTCGTGGGGGACTACAGCCCCGTCAGCCTGGGCGACTACTGCGCCGGTTCCAACCACGTGCTGCCGACCAGCGGCACCGCGGCCTTCTCCTCGGGGCTGAACGTGACCACGTTCCTGCGCGCCATCCAGGTGGTCAACTACACCCGCGCCGCCCTGGCAGAGGTCAGCGGCCACATCGTGAGCCTGTCCGGGGCGGAGGATCTGCCGGCGCACGGTGAGGCGGTCACCGTCCGGTTCCCGCAGGGCGCCTGACCACAACATGTAGTAATTACAGGCTTGTTATTCAGCTACATCTAGTCGTAAACTGATGGCGGAGCCAACCGCTCCGGCGAATTTCGGGTGGTCATCTTTGGGTGACCTCCAGTTGGCCATCCGCGTGCGACAGGGGAGGAAGCGTCGTGTATTGCCCGTTTTGCCGTAACCCTGATTCGCGGGTGGTGGACAGCCGGATCGCCGACGACGGTTCAGCCATCCGGCGCCGCCGGCAGTGCCCCGAGTGCGGCCGCCGCTTCACCACTGTCGAGACCACCAGCCTTACCGTGATCAAGCGGTCGGGGGTCGGCGAGCCGTTCAGCCGCAGCAAGGTCATCAACGGCGTCCGCAAGGCCTGCCAGGGCCGTCCCGTCACCGAGGACGACCTCGCGATGCTGGCCCAGGAGGTCGAAGAGGCCATCCGTGCCTCCGGCGCCGCGGAAATCGAAGCGCATGAGGTCGGCCTTGCCATCCTCCACCCGCTCCAGCGGCTCGACGAGGTCGCCTACCTGCGCTTCGCCAGCGTCTACCAGGGCTTTGAATCCCTCGAGGACTTCGAAGCCGCCATTTCCCTGCTCCGCCATGAGGCCGAAACCAAGGGCCGCGAGGGCACGAGCCAGCAGACGAGCCCTCTCTAGG
>DATITT010000513.1:0-4360 GCA_035467435.1 Arthrobacter sp.
CGTTCACCGTCTACGAGGCGCGGGCAGCGACCCTGGGCAGCTCCCGGCTCCGCGCCGCCGATCTCGCGACCGCCGGCCGGTTACTCTATCTGCCCACCGGCTGGGAGTTTGAACTCCGGGGCCTGGCCCGTGCCCTGTCAGCCGCGACGCCGGGCGCGTGGATTTCCCACCTCACGGCCGCCATGCTGCTTGGCCTGTGGCTCCCGTCGTGGTTCCGCGGTTGCCGGGAACTGCATCTGAGCAAGCCCAGGGTTCTGCCGCCGGTCCGGCGTGCGGGTGTGGTCGGGCATACCGTTCTTGCGTTCGACGACGAGCTCATGGTGTGGGACGGACTCCGGATTTCAACGCCCGCCCCGACCAGGCTGGACCTTGCCCGCGTCCTGCCGCTGACGGATCTCGTCGCGGTCGGCGACCAACTGGTGCGGCAGCCCCGCCCTGAGCTGGAGGGCCGTACGGAGCCGTGGGCGACCCTTCCCCAGCTGGCGGCGATGCTCAGACGGCACCCGAAACTCAAGGGAATCGTGAAAGCACGCCAGGCCCTGGAGCTTATCCGGCCGGGCTCCGACTCCGCACCGGAAACGTTCCTGCGCCTGGCGTTGACGGCGGCCGGACTGCCGGAGCCCGAACTGCAGCTCCGGATTGTGCCCGGCGACCCCTACTCGCCCGCTGCGGACCTCGGTTACCGGAGGGCGCGGGTCGCTATCCAGTACGACGGCGGCCACCACCGCACGCGCGAACAACAGTCCCGCGACAACCGCCGCGACGAATCGTTCAACGCGGCTGGTTGGCGCTACTTCAAGTTCAACTCCGACGATCTGGCAGATGACTTCCGCGGCGCGGTTCAACGGGTCCGGGCCGCCCTTCGCCCCTGTTAAACGCCGGTTGCCCTATCACTTGTGGCGGCCAAACCAGGGGTTTGGGCACTGTAAGTGATAGGGCAACGGAGGGGGAAGAGGGCGGGTTAGCGCTCCAGGTCCCCGCGGATGAAGGCCTCGACCTTGTCACGGGCGAGGTCGTCGTTGAACTGCTCCGGCGGCGACTTCATGAAGTAGCTCGAGGCGGAGAGCAGCGGACCGCCGATGCCGCGGTCCAGCCCGATCTTCGCGGCGCGGATGGCGTCGATGATCACGCCGGCGGAGTTGGGCGAGTCCCAGACCTCCAGCTTGTATTCGAGCGAGACCGGGGCGTCGCCGAAGTTGCGGCCCTCGAGGCGGACGAAGGCCCATTTGCGGTCATCAAGCCACTGGACGTAGTCCGACGGGCCGATGTGCACGTCCTTGGCGGCGAGCTCGGCTTCCACGTTGGACGTGACGGCCTGCGTCTTGGAGATCTTCTTGGACTCGAGGCGGTCGCGCTCCAGCATGTTCTTGAAGTCAATGTTGCCGCCGACGTTCAGCTGGTAGGTGCGGTCCAGGGTGACGCCGCGGTCCTCGAACAGCTTGGCCATGACGCGGTGCGTGATGGTGGCGCCGATCTGGCTCTTGATGTCATCGCCCACGATCGGGACGCCGGCGGCGGTGAACTTGTCCGCCCAGGCCTTGGTGCCGGCGATGAAGACCGGCAGGGCGTTGACGAAGCCAACGCCGGCGTCGATGGCGCACTGGGCGTAGAACTCCGCGGCTTCCTGCGACCCGACCGGCAGGTAGCAGACCATCACGTCGACCTTGGCGTCCTTGAGGGCCTGGACGACGTCGACCGGCTCCTCCGTGGACTGCTCGATGGTCTCGAGGTAGTACTTGCCGAGCCCGTCGAGGGTCGGGCCGCGCTGGACGGTGACACCGGTCGGCGGGACATCGGCGATCTTGATGGTGTTGTTTTCGCTGGCCAGGATGGCGTCGGACAGATCCAGGCCCACCTTCTTGGCGTCGACGTCGAAGGCGGCAACGAATTCGACGTCGTTGACGTGGTACTTGCCGAACTCCACGTGCATCAGCCCGGGAATCGTGGCCTTGGGGTCGGCCTCCCGGTAGTACTCGACGCCCTGGACCAGCGAGGTGGCACAGTTACCTACGCCGACGATTGCAACACGAATCGGATGTGAAGACACGGAACTCCTTTTGGGACAACTTCATGTGCCCGGCGCGGAAGTACTCTGATGCACGACGGCGGCAGCGGGCACGGCGCCGTACGGCGCCCTTAGCATTCTAGTCAACGGTGCGGCAGCCCGGGTTGTTCCCGGCCGCCGCACCGGCTGTATGACTGGCAGGCCAGGGAGGTTACTTCTGGGCCCACAGGTTGATGTCGGACTCGACGGCGAACTCGTCGATCGCCGCCAGCTCCCCGGCGGTGAAGTCGAGGTTGTTGATCGCGGACAGGGTGTCCTCGAGCTGCCGGACGCTGGATGCGCCGACCAGGGCGGAGGTCACGGAGGAGCCCTTGCCCTGCTCGCGCAGGATCCAGGCGATGGCCATCTGCGCGAGGGTCTGCCCGCGGCCCTCGGCGATCCGGTGCAGTCCCCGCACCCGGTCCAGCTTGTCCTCGGTGATGCTGTCTTCGGCCAGCGACTTCTCCTGGGCGGCGCGTGAATCGGCCGGGATCCCGTTCAGGTACCGGTCGGTCAGCATGCCCTGCGCCAGCGGCGAGAATGCGATGCAGCCGGCCCCCACCTGGTCCAGCGCCTCGTACAGGTTGGGGCTGCCGTTTTCGGTCCAGCGGTTCAGCATGGAGTAGCTCGGCTGGTGGATCAGCAGCGGGGTGCCGAGCTCCTTCAGGATCCGGGCGGCCTCGAGGGTCTGCTCCGGGGTGTAGGAGGAGATGCCGGCGTACAGGGCCTTCCCGGAGCGGACGGCGTGGTCCAGGGCGCCCATGGTCTCCTCCATCGGCGTTCGCGGGTCCGGGCGGTGGCTGTAGAAGATGTCCACGTAATCCAGGCCCATGCGGCTCAGCGACTGGTCCAGGCTGGCGAGCAGGTATTTGCGGGAGCCCCATTCGCCGAACGGCCCCGGCCACATGTTGTAGCCGGCCTTGGTGGAGATGATGAGCTCGTCGCGGTAGGGGGCGAAGTCGTCCTTGAGGTGGCGGCCGAAGTTGGTTTCAGCGGAACCGGCCAGCGGTCCGTAGTTGTTCGCCAGATCGAAGTGGTTGACGCCAAGGTCGAACGCCCGGCGCAGGATGGCGCGCTGGGTTTCGAAGGGCTTGTCGTCGCCGAAGTTGTGCCACAGGCCGAGCGAAATGGCCGGGAGCCTCAGCCCGCTGCGTCCCACACGGCGGTAGGGCATGGAGTCGTACCGGGTGTCTGCTGCAACATACGTCATTCGTACTGTGTCCTGTCCTATTTCGTGATGATGGCGGCGCAGTGGCCGGGGAGGTCGAGCCGGCCGTCCCCGAGGAGCGCGCCGGCGTCGGTGGCCAGCGCGATCGTGCTGCCGGCAGCGGCGAGCCGGTTTGGTTCGGCGGAGAAGTTCATCGCGACCTCAACGCTGCCGCGGCGCAGGCGGAGCCAGCCGTCGGCCTCGCTGAAGGCCACCGCGGTGTCCTCGAAGCCCAGGCCGGCGAGCTCCGGCGTCGAGCGCCTCAGCGCGATCAGCTGCCGGTACAGCTCCAGCAGCCGGGCGTGGTCGCCCTCCGCGGCTTCGTCCCAGTTGAGCTTGGAGCGGGTGAAGGTTTCCGGGTCCTGCGGGTCGGGCACGACGGCGGGGTCCCAGCCCATCCGCTCGAACTCCCGGATCCGGCCCTCCGCGGTGGCCTTCCCGAGCTCCGGCTCCGGGTGCGAGGTGAAGAACTGCCACGGTGTGGTGGCGCCGTATTCCTCACCCATGAACAGCATCGGTGTGAACGGCGAGGTCAGGGTCGCGACGGCGGCGAGCGCCAGCTGCCCGTACCCCAGCGTCTGGGACAGCCGGTCGCCGGTGGCCCGGTTGCCGATCTGGTCGTGGTTCTGGTTGCAGACCACCAGCGCCGCCGGGTGGACCAGCCCGGTGTTGATGGGCCGGCCGTGGTGCCGCCCGCGGAAGCTGGAGTAGCTGCCGTCGTGGAAGAAGCCATCCACCAGGACCTTGGCCAGCGCCTCGAGGGAACCGAAGTCCTCGTAGTAGCCGGTCGTCTCCCCGCTGACATTGACGTGCACGGCGTGGTGGAAATCGTCGCTCCACTGTCCCGCCAGGCCGTCGCCGTTGAGGTTCCGCGGGTAGAGCAGCCGCGGATCGTTGAGGTCCGACTCGGCGATCATCGTGGCGGGGCGGCCGGTCCCGGCGGACACTTCGTCCGCGAGCGCACCGAACTCCTCGAGCAGGTGGACCGCCCGCTCGTCCTTGAAGGCGTGCACGGCATCGAGCCGCAGCCCGTCCACGTGGTAGTCCCGCAGCCACATCGCGGCGTTCTCAAGGATGTAGCTGCGCACGACGTCGGAGCCGGGGCCGTC
>DATITT010000514.1:0-7854 GCA_035467435.1 Arthrobacter sp.
CCGGCATGGACTAAAATGCGGACGTAGCTCAGCTGGTAGAGCACCACCTTGCCAAGGTGGATGTCGCGAGTTCGAATCTCGTCGTCCGCTCTCTTCAGTACAACTCCACTCCGGATCTTTCCGGTTGCGGGCGATTGGCGCAGCGGTAGCGCGCTTCCCTGACACGGAAGAGGTCACTGGTTCGATCCCAGTATCGCCCACCACAAGAGCAGCTCCCCCGGGGCTGCTTTTTTCGTGCCCTACTGCCCCGGGTCGCGGTCCGGTTCCCTGGGCTCCGCGCCCTCGGCCTTGCGGGCCGTTATACCCTGTGCGCCTGTTCCGGCACCTTTTACCCTATGGGCGGACACCCTTGGCACCCCCGGTACCTCCCGCTAGGGTAGTAAGCGCAAGGAGCGATCTGGCTCCGCGACCGAAGGGAGGTGCCCGTGGGTTTACTTGACGATCTAAAGGGCAAGGCTCAGCAAGTTATTGGTGGCAACGAACAAGCCATCAAGAACGGCATCGAAAAGGCCGGCGATTTCGTCGACTCCAAGACCGGCGGAAAGCACGCCGACAAGATCGATGCCGCGCAGCGAGGCGCTTCCGACTTCGTGGACAAGGCGAACGACCGGCCGAACACGCCGCCGGTCGCCGAGCAGAATCCCGGCGCCGGAGAGCCCCCCGTTACCGGGGAACCCCGCCAGCCAGGCCTCTGACCCAGATACGTCAGCGAGGTGCCGGTCCCGCCGAGAGGTGGCGCCGGCACCTCAGGCGTTTAACGGCGCCTAACAAAGCGTCAGGAGGGTTCGTGGTTCTGGCCCTCGCGGGCAAGGGCGGTGAGCCTGGAGACGGCGCGGAAGTACTTCTTCATGTACCCGCCGGTCATCATTTCCTCGGTGAAGAGCTGGTCGAACGGCACCCCGCTGGCCAGGATGGGCACGTCTTTGTCGTAAAGCCGGTCCGCGAGCACCACGAAACGCAGCGCGACGGCCTGCTCGGTAATGGTGTGGACGTTCTTCCAGACCACACCCTCGATCCCGTCCAGCATCTGGCGGTAGCGGCTCGGGTGGACCCCGGCCAGGTGGTCGATCAGGGTGCTGAACTCGTCACGGGCCACTGTCTTGCCGTGGAACTCATGCTGCATGTGGTGCGTCAGCTGATCGTTCGGCAGCGGCTGCGGCGCGGCGGGCAGACCGCGGTGGCGGAAGTCCTCGCCGTCGATCCGGACCACGTCGAACTGGTCCGCCAGCACCTGGATCTCCCGGGCGAAGTCGACGGCGGCAAAGCGGCCGTCGCCAAGGGAACCCGGCAGCGTGTTGGAGGTGGCCGCGAGCTTGACGCCGGCGTCGGCCAGTTCGCGCATGAGGCGCGACATCAGCACCGTGTCGCCCGGATCATCGAGCTCGAATTCGTCGATGCAGACCAGCTTGTAGTGGCTCAGGGCCTCCACCGTCTTGCGGAAGGACAGCGCCCCGACCAGGTTGGTGTATTCGACGAAGGTGCCAAATGCCTTGGGACCCGGGGCTGCGTGCCACAGCGAGGCGAGCAGGTGGGTCTTGCCGACGCCGAAGCCGCCGTCGAGGTAGATCCCGGCGCGGGACATGTCCTTCTTGCCAAAGAGGCGCTTGAAGAGTCCGTCGCCGTCGCGCGCACCGACGTTGGCCGCAAATCCCTCCAGCGCCCTGACCGCGAAGGCCTGGCTGGACTGCGCCGGATCCGGCCGGTAGCTGGAAAACGAAACCTCACCGAAGCGCGGCGACGGATAAAACCCGTTGAGGAGTTCATCCACTGAAACTGCCGGGGTGCGGGCGGCGAGCTGTTCGATCTGTACCAAGGTGGTCCGTTCTGCTGGTCTCTTGTCCCCAGAAAGAATACCGGCAATGCACGGGCTGCCCCGTCGGCACACGTGGCATGGGTGGACATCACGTGACGAAGACCATATTTCCGAGTGTGAACCCGGAGGGGCAATCCCGGCAGGGCGTGGCTAGTGTTGGAGAAGGCCCGGCGCCGCGCTCGATCCTTCCACGGCCCGGCCTCCTGACCGTTTCAGTGAAAGGCCATTCCAATGCCCTACCCCGTTGAGCAGAACGAGAAGTTCGCCGCCTACGCCCACCCCGAGCGGCTCGTGTCCACCGAGTGGCTGGCCGCCGCGATCGATTCCGGCGCCCTCACCGACGGCAAGCTCGTGGTGGTGGAGTCCGACGAGGACGTGCTGCTCTACGAGATCGGCCACATCCCGGGCTCCGTGAAGATCGACTGGCACACGGACCTGAATGACGAGGTCACCCGCGACTATGTCGACGGCGCAGCGTTCGCCGCCCTCGCCGCGGCCAAGGGGATCTCGCGCGACAGCACCGTCGTCATCTATGGCGACAAATCCAACTGGTGGGCGGCCTACGCACTGTGGGTCTTCGAGCTCTTCGGCCATGAGGACGTCCGGCTGCTCGACGGCGGCCGGGACAAGTGGATCGCCGAAGGCCGCGCGCTCACCACGGACAAGCCCGTGATCACCCCCGGCGAGTACCCCGTCGTCGAGCGTAATGACGCCCCCATCCGTGCCTTCAGGGAAGACGTGCTGGCCCACTTCGGCAAGCCGCTCATCGATGTCCGCTCCACCGAGGAGTACACCGGCCAGCGCACGCACATGCCCGCCTACCCTGAGGAAGGTGCCCTGCGCGGCGGCCACATCCCCACCGCGGCCTCCATCCCGTGGGCCCGGGCGGCCGCCGAGGACGGCACCTACCGGACCCGCCCGGAACTTGAGGCACTGTACCTGGGCGAGGCCGGGCTGAAGGCAGGCGACGACGTCGTGGCGTACTGCCGCATCGGCGAGCGTTCCAGCCACACCTGGTTCGCCCTCAAGTACCTGCTGGGCTTCGACTCGGTCCGCAACTACGACGGCTCCTGGACCGAATGGGGCAACGCCGTCCGCGTCCCGATCGCCAAGGGCACCGAACGCGGCACGGTCCCGGCCGCCAGATAAGCCCCCGGCGTCACAGGCCCCGCCGCCACCGGTCCCGCCGCCACCGGCCCTGCCGCCGCCACCAACCCCCAAGCGGGACACAATCGCCGCGCGTGCGTAAGCTGGAAGAGATGAATACTGCTGCCCTCCCCACCGCACTCGCGGAAATTGTCGACGACTTCCAGGCCGTCACCGAAGCCGAACGGCTCCAGCTGCTGCTCGAGTTCTCCCGTGAACTCCCGGAGCTCCCGGACCGGCTCAAGGACCACCCGGAGCTGATGGAGCAGGTGGTCGAGTGCCAGTCGCCGCTGTACCTGACCATCGAAACGGAACAGTCCGACGGCGGCGCTGCGGACAGCGTCCGGCTCTACTTCAAGGCACCGCCCGAAGCGCCCACCACCCGCGGCTTCGCGAGTGTGCTGCACGAGGGTCTCGACGGGCTGAGCCCGGCAGAGATCCTGGCCGTCCCGGACGACATGCCGGAGCTGCTGGGCCTCACGCGTGCCATCACTCCGTTGCGGATGCGCGGGATGACCGCAATGCTGGGGCGGATCAAGCGCAAGGTTGCTGCCCTCCCGCAGCAGACCTGAGCTACACCCGGGCAGAATGGCACGCAAGCAAGCGTCACAGGGAACCCCGGCCACCGCAGTACTGGCGGCCGCCGGGGTTCCTTTCGTTGCCCACCCGTACAGCCATGACCCGGCGGCCGCCAGCTACGGACTGGAAGCCGCGGAGGTACTCGGCGTCGATCCGGCCCGGGTGTTCAAAACCCTGATGGTCGACGTCGACGGCCGGCTTGCCGTCGGCGTCGTGCCCGTGAGCGGGAACCTGGACCTCAAGGCGATGGCGGCCGCGCTGGGCGGCAAGAAGGCCACCATGGCGGACCCGGCAGCCGCAGAGCGCCGCACCGGCTACGTGCTCGGCGGCATCTCGCCGCTGGGACAGCGGCAGCCCTCCCCCACAGTGGTGGATGACAGCGCCCTGGGCCTGGAGACCATCCTGGTGTCGGGAGGGCGGCGCGGACTGGACATCGAGCTGAGCCCGGCCGAACTGATCCGGCTCACCGGGGCCGGCACAGCGCGGATCGGCACCGGCAGGAACTGACCGGGGCACGGATACTCCGAGACGGCGGCAACGGCCAGGCTGCCGGCCGGCACTGCCGTTAGGTGTCAGCCCGGAGGGAGAGGCGCCCCGGGAGCAGGCGCCTCCGGGGCAGGTGTCTCCTGGCCAGGCGCCTCGGGATCCATCTGGCCTGGATTCGGGCGCGGCGCAAGCTGCTGCCCCAGCCAGGCCGCGACCAGACGCTCCCAGCGCTCCGGATCCACGTTCCATTCCTTGGTGTGCCGGGCGCGGTCGAACATCTCAAAGGTGACCATCTCCGGGTTCTTCTCAGCCAGGGCAGCGGAGGGTCCATAAGGGACGTATTCGTCATCGACGCTGTGGATGATCAGCGTGGGCGTCCGCAGTTCCACCGCACGGGACACCCAGTCCATTGCTTTCAGGTCCACCGGCGCGGCGAGGCCGGTGAGCCGCCGGCCCAGCCTGTGGCTCATCATGAGTTGCCCGTACCGGCCCACCGCCGACGGGATCCGGTTGAGCTCCGCGTGGTGTGCCAGCACGTTCACCCAGTTGATGACCGGGGCGTCGAGCACCATGGCCCGGATCAGGTGGTGATAACGCGACAAATCGGCGGTCTGGAGGCAGATGGCCCCGCCCATGGACCAGCCGAAGAGCACCACTTCGCGGGCGCCCTGTTCCAGGGCGAAGCCGATGGCTGCCTCGACGTCGCGCCATTCGGTGGAGCCCAGTCCGTAGCGTCCGTCCTGCGCCGACGGCGCCAGGCCGTCATTGCGGTAGGTGATCAGCAGGCTGGACATGCCCAGTTCCCGGGCGGTCCGGACCGCCCGCAGGCATTCCTGCCGGCTCGCGCCGCGCCCGTGCACCATAAGCGCCCAGATGCCGGATTCCTGCGGTGCCCGGACCAGCCACGCCGGGGCGGTCCCGCCGTCGACCTCGATGTCCACGTCTTCCGACGGCAGGCCGATGCTGGCAGGGTCCGGGTAGGCGGCTCCGCTCCAGTAGCCGCGCCGGGCCGTGCTGAGGTCGCCGCTGTAGACGGCCTCGACCTCGCGCTGCACCGTGCGCTCCGCCGGCGAATAGGACACGATCCGGCCGATCCTGGCGTGTCCCCGGCCGCCGTCAAAGAACAATCCGTAGACGCCCTCGACCGTTGCCTCGGGCGTAGCGGCGAGGATGACCTGCAGCCGGTGGCCGCCCCGGAGCACCGCGAGAACCTCCTGGTCCTCTTCCCGCACCCGGGCGGGCGTGATCACGCGGCGGGCGAAATACAGGGCAAGGGCGGAGGAACCGGCGGCGAGCAGTCCGGCCGCGGCGCTGCCGCCGATGATGCCGCCCAGTGCCCACTTGGCACTGCCCTGGACCGAAACGTCGCTGGCGGAGTCCGCGACGGCGCGGGCAGCTTTTCCACGGACGGCGGAGATCAGCTGCGGGTCCGGCAGGAGGCGTGAGGAGGAAGCCATGGCACCATTCTTACCGAACTCACCGCCCGGAGTGGCATCCGCGGGCGTCAGCGACACCGGCGGCGGGCACACGAGGCTCCAATCCGTGCGGGCCCACCGGCGCGCGGCTAGGCTGGGGGCATGAGTGATCCAATCGTCATCCTGACAGAAGAGCCCCTGGGCGCGGACGACCGCGTCAACATCGAAACCCTGCTCGCCGGGGGTGATGCACCGCTGGTGATCCTGGTTCCGGCCAGCACGGAGCGGCATCTCCTGGTGGATTTCCTGGAGAACCTGTCCCTGCTGGAAATCTCCAAGGCCTTCCGTGAACTGACGGCACACTCCGACCCCGCCGGGGAACGCGCCGAAGCCGCCGAAACCCTGACCGTCTCCCTCGCGGCCCTGACCGGACTCGGTGGCGGCGTGACCGGCGAAATCGTCGAGGGCGAGGCCGTCGACAGCATGGTCGCCAAGGTCAAGGAACTCGGCGCCGGGCAGGCCGTGGTGATTACCCGGCCGCACGCCGTCGCGGATACCTTCCACACTGACTGGGCCACCAAGGCCCAGGACAAGCTGGGCCTGCCGGTCCTGCATCTGTACGCCGGATCGGGATTTATCGGAGACTCCTAAGCGTTATTGAGGCTATGAGCATCTTCAGCAACAAGCCAAAAGTTCCGCCCGTCGCCGCCCCCACCGGGTCCGGGGCCGAAAGCGCGACAGAACGCCAGACCGCGCCGCCCGGCACCACCGTTGAAAAGAACGACGAGCAGTGGCGCCAGGAGCTGACGCCCGAGGAGTACCGCGTGCTCCGCCAGGCCGGCACCGAGCGGCCCTACACCGGCGAGTACTGGGATACCCACACCGCGGGCGTCTACCAGTGCCGCGCCTGCGGCACGGAGCTCTTCACCAGCCAGGAGAAGTTTGACTCGCACTGCGGGTGGCCCTCCTTCTGGGCCCCGCTCGCGGAAGGCACGGTCCGGTACATCCACGACCGCGCCCTGGGGATGGAACGCGTCGAAGTGCGCTGCGGCACCTGCGATTCGCACCTGGGCCACGTCTTCGAGGGCGAGGGCTACGGAACCCCGACTGACCAGCGCTACTGCATCAACTCCGTCTCACTGAAGCTGGTCTCAGCGGACGACGCCGGCCAGTAGCCCGGCGCCGGGCCGGACGTCACCGGGGACCCCTGTCTGGCGCCGCAACCACGGCGCCGGCGGGGGTCCCCTGCATTGCGGAGGCCAGCCCCGCGGGCGCTGGAGCTGGCCCGGGCCGCGCACCCCGTTTGCGCCAGACTTTCTTATGCTCGAGCCAATTTTGCATTAGGGTTCCTGTTTGCTTGCTACGCTCGCTTTAATCACTGACGAGCGACGCTCCCAGCACATAGAAAGGCGCCCGCTGATGACCACCACCGCTATCACCACCACTGCCCCGATTTCGGCCAGCTCCCCGGAATGGCTGCAGCTCAAGGCTGCCGCCACCGCACTGCAGGCGCTCCAGGTTCAGGACGGCTCCGTTCCGGAGACCGCCAACCACGAGACGGCCGCCGGGCATGTCCGCACGATCTCGGCGGCCATTGAGACTCTGGCCCCGGCCCTTCCGCACGACGCCGACTACCTCACCCTCCTCGTGGCGGACTTCGGCCGCTGGGCCGACGGCGGCTTTGGCGTGCCCGACTTCCTGGACTCCCTGCAGGCCTTCCAGCCGCAGCAGCACCGGGTGAACGGCCTGCGGCACCTCGTGGTCTTCCCGATGTACACCCAGAACGGCAGCAGCAACCGCCTGGTCGAGGCCGTGCTGATCGAAGTCATCTGGCCCGAGTTCATCGCCGGCCTGGAGGAGGGCGAATACTCCAACAAGCTCTTCGTCCCGATCCGTTTCCTGGACTTCACCCCCGGCTACAACACCAACTCCGCGGTGCTGTTCCCGGAAACGGTCGCCGTCCGCAAAACCCCCACCTTCACCTGGGGCGCCATCTTCGCCGACCGCGAAGCAGCCCGTTTCCGCCGGGTGCTCCGCGCCGCCGCGGACATCACCTCGCTGCAACTGCCGGCAGACGCCGCCAGCCTGCTCGAGGACCAGGAGCTGACCCAGGAAACCTTTGTCATGTGGGACCTCATCCACGACCGCACCCACATGCGCGGCGACCTGCCCTTCGACCCGTTCATGATCAAACAGCGCATGCCGTACTTCCTCTACTCCCTCGAGGAACTGCGCTGCGACCTGACCGCCTTCCGCGAGTCCGTGAAGATCGAGAAGGACGAGGACGCCGATCCCGAGGCCCGCCGGCACGCCAAGCTGGTCCAGTACGCCGTCATCTTCGACCGGATCTTCCGCTTCGCCATCACCGGCAGCCGGGTCCGCAACTACGACGGCCTCGGCGGCCAGCTGCTGTTC
>DATITT010000515.1:0-8300 GCA_035467435.1 Arthrobacter sp.
GGAGACGTTCCTGGACGTCGTCGACCTCGGCGGGCCGGAGATGGCCCTGCAGGTGGTGGCCTCCGGAGCCGGGCTGGTGATCCTTCCGATGTCCGTGGCCCGCCACTTCAACGTCAAAGGCACCGTGGCGCGCCAGCTCACGGGGGCGCCGACGACGGAGATCGCCCTGGCCTGGCCCAGCGACGCCACGGACGAGGTGATCGAGGAGTTCATCGGGATCATCCGCGGCCGCACCGCCGCGAGCTCCCGCCAGCCCTCCGCCCAGCAGGAAAAGCCCAAGAAGGAGCCGAAGCCGGACCGGCGCGGTCCCGCGGTCAAGAAGCCCAAGGTGGCGCAGCGCTACGCGCCCAACCCGGACAAGGGACGCGGCAAGGGATCACGGAAAAAGGGCAAGCGCTAGGACGCCTGCCGACCCGGAGGCTTACTGGGCGCAGGCGTCCTGCAGGGCCTTGACGGAATTGCCCGGAATCTGGTCGCCGGAGTCGGCGATCTGGCGCAGCGGGGTGGTGATCTCGGCGGGGACACCTGCGGTTTCGGCTCCGGCGGCCAGGCCGCCCAGCAGTTCCTTGTCCTGGACACTGACCAGCCCGTCCTCGACGAGCGTGCAGGCCTGCTTCTTCACTTCACTGCCGGCTGCCGTGGCAACCTGGGAGGCGCCGTCGCTGACGGCCTGGTTCGCGGCGTCCTGCACCTGCCCGCAGCCCGTCAGGGCAATCATCAGGGTGGCAGCGGACAGGGCGGCGAGGCGGAGTTTCATTCATCCAGCCTAACAAGCGCGGCTGGTACCGGACGGTGGCATCAGCCAGGTCCAACACCCAGAAGCCGAACAGCCTTCGGCGGGCGCGGGTTCCCGGTCGTCGACGACTTCGGTCAGAGCCGACGCCTCACCGCGGCTGGCAGCGTCTCCTGCAGGACCAACAGGTCGGCGGCAACACGCCCGGCGGATCGAGAGTCGAACGCCTTCCGGCGCGTCGATCCACGCTGTTAGACTGCCGTCGACTCGGGCGTTGCCGGAAGGGAGACCCGGATGACGCAGGCAGGCAGGCCGTGGACGCCCAGGGATCCATGGTGGGTGGCGCGGGACCACCTGCGCGAGGCCATCGACCGTCTCGTGGAACATGGCTACACGGTGCGCGGCGGTCAGGGCGAGGACCCGGAACTCATCGACCCCGGGGGGTCGGTAGTCCAGACGTGGCGGGAAGACTACCCCTACGAGGAGCGGTTGTCCCGCGAGGAATACGAGTTTGAAAAATACCGTCTGCAGGTCGAATTGCTGAAGTTCCAGTACTGGGGCCAGGACCACGGCCTCAAGATCGTTATCGTCTTCGAGGGTCGCGACGCCGCCGGCAAGGGCGGGACTATCAAGCGGTTCACCGAACACCTGGATCCCCGTTCGGCCCGGACAGTGGCGCTGAGCAAACCGTCGGACCGTGAAACAGGCCAATGGTACTTCCAGCGCTACGTCCAGCACCTGCCCACCGCAGGCGAAATCGTGATGTTCGACCGCTCCTGGTACAACCGCGCCAATGTGGAGCGGGTCATGGGCTTCTGCACCGACGAAGAGTACGAGACCTTCATGGGGCAGGCACCGTTGTTCGAGAAAATGCTAGTGGACTCCGGAATCCACTTGAGTAAATTCTGGTTCTCGGTGACCCGGCACGAGCAGCGTACCCGCTTCGCGATCCGTCAAATCGACCCGGTCCGGCGCTGGAAGCTTTCGCCTGTGGATCTGGCCTCTTTGGACCGGTGGGAAAACTATACAAAGGCCAAGGAAGACACGTTCCTGCGCACCGACTCTGACCACGCACCATGGATCACCATCAAGTCCAACGACAAGAAGCGCGGGCGGATCAACGCCATGCGGTACTTCCTCAACCAGTTCGACTACGCCGGCAAGGACGTCTCGGTGGTGTACGACCCGGACCCGCTCATCGTGCGGCGGGGTCGCGAAGCCGTCGGGGACTGAGCCGAGCCGCAGGCCGGCAGCCCAGTTTGCGACGCCGGAAACCTGCAGGAAACGTTCTCCGTCTACGCTGGCAACACCGCGGCGCCACCAGGCCCGTGACCGCCGGTGTTGAAGGGATTCCGTCATGCATCTTCTGCCCCGTGAGCAGGAAAAGCTCATGATCGTGGTCGCAGCCGACCTCGCCCGCCGCCGCCAGTCGCGGGGGCTGAAGCTGAACTTCCCTGAGGCGGTGGCCATCCTCAGCTATGAGCTGATCGAGGGCGCCCGGGACGGCAGGACCGTGGCGGAGCTGATGAGCCACGGCACCACCTTGCTCCGCCGCGAGGACGTCATGGAGGGAGTGCCCGAGATGATCCACGACGTCCAGATCGAAGCCACGTTCCCGGACGGCACCAAGCTCGTCACCGTCCACGATCCCATCCGTTAGGGGAGCAGATGATTCCCGGAGAATACGATCTCAGCCCCGAACCCGTGCTGGTCAACGCCGGCCGGGAGGCGATCGACGTCGTGGTGACGAACACCGGCGACCGTCCCGTGCAGGTGGGCTCGCACTTCCACTTTGCCGAAGCGAACGCCGCCCTGACGTTCGACCGGCGGGCCGCCTACGGCCGGCGCCTGGACATCCCGGCGGGCACAGCGGCCCGCTTCGAGCCCGGGGACAGCAAGACCGTCCGGCTGATCGAACTCGCCGGCCGGCGTGAGGTCTACGGCCTCAGCAACGCCGTCAACGGCACGCTTACCCCCACTGAAGGAGTACGCAGATGAGCTTCGAGTTGTCCCGCAGGCAATACGCGGACCTGTACGGACCGACGACCGGCGACTCCATCCGCCTCGCCGACACCGACCTTTTCCTCGAGATCGAGAAGGACCTCACCGTGTACGGCGAGGAAGTGGTTTTCGGCGGCGGCAAGGTGATCCGCGACGGCATGGGCCAGAACGGCCAGCTGACCAGGGACGGGGACGGCAGTACTGGTGTCGGCGGCGAAATTCCGGACACCGTCATCACCAACGTGGTCATCCTCGACTACACCGGGATCTACAAGGCCGACATCGCGCTCCGGGACGACCACATCTTCCGGATCGGCAAGGCCGGCAACCCGCAGATCACCGACGGCGTGGATATCGTGATCGGTGCCAGCACCGAAATCATTGCCGGCGAGCGGAAGATCCTGACCGCTGGCGGCGTGGACTCGCACATCCACTTCATCTCCCCGGACCAGGTCCCCGCGGCCCTGTGCAGCGGCGTGACCACGATGGTCGGCGGCGGCACCGGCCCCGCCGAGGGCACCAAGGCCACCACCGTCACCCCCGGCAAATGGCACCTCCAGCGGATGCTGCAGGCGGCCGAGGGGCTCCCGATCAACATCGGCCTGTTCGGCAAGGGGCACGCGTCCGCCGTCGAACCCCTGGCCGAGCAGGTCCGCGCCGGCGCAATCGGCCTGAAAGTCCACGAGGACTGGGGCTCCACGACGTCCTCGATCGACACCTCGCTGAAGGTCGCGGACTGCTACGACGTCCAGGTCGCCCTCCACACCGACACCCTTAACGAGTGCGGCTTCGTGGAGGACACCATCCGGGCCATCAACGGGCGCGTGATCCACACCTTCCACACCGAGGGCGCCGGCGGCGGGCACGCCCCGGACATCATCAAGATCGCCGGGCTGCCCAACGTCCTGCCGGCCTCCACCAACCCCACCCTGCCGTACACGCGCAACACCATCGAAGAGCACCTGGACATGCTGATGGTCTGCCACCACCTCAATCCGGATATCCCGGAGGACGTGGCATTCGCGGACTCCCGCATCCGCGCCGAGACCATCGCCGCGGAGGACGTGCTGCAGGACCTGGGGATCTTCGCGATCACCGCCTCGGACTCCCAGGCCATGGGCCGGGTGGGCGAGGTGGTGATCCGCACCTGGCAGGTGGCGGACAAGATGAAGAAACAGCGCGGGGTGCTCAAGGACCCGGACGGCGGCGTGCACGGGGCCGCGTCCGGCCGGGGCGCGGAGAGCGACAACTTCCGGCTGAAACGCTACGTGGCGAAATACACCATCAACCCAGCCATCGCGCAGGGCATGGCGGACTCCATCGGCTCTATAGAGACCGGAAAGTTCGCGGACCTGGTGCTCTGGGACCCGGCGTTCTTCGGGGTCAAGCCGGAACTGGTCCTCAAAGGCGGGCAGATCGCCTACGCGCTCATGGGGGACGCCAATGCCTCCATCCCCACCCCGCAGCCGCGCACCATGCGGCCCATGTTCGCCGCCTACGGCAAGGCCCTGCAACAGTCCTCCATCACTTTCCTCTCCCAGGCAGCCATCGACGCCGGGGTCCCGGCGGAGCTGGGCCTGGAGAAGGTCATCCGGCCCGTGTCCGGCATCCGCAACCTCACGAAAGCGGACCTCAAGTACAACGGCGCCACCCCGGACATCGAGGTGGACCCGGAAACGTACAAGGTGACGGTCGACGGCGAGGACGTCACCTGCGAACCGTCCGACGTGCTGCCCATGGCGCAGCGCTACTTCCTTTTCTAGGCTTCCAGAGGAGACAGAAATGATCATCGACAAGGTCCTCGGCAACACGCACGACCTTCCTCCGGGTCCGGACCCGTATGCCGGGCTCCACCGGGAAAAGGTCGTACTCCCCAGCGCCCAGCTGGTCAAACGCGTCCAGCGTGTCACCACCGACCACGGCAAGGAACTCGGCATCCGCCTCCCCTCCGGGTCCGGTGACCTGCGCGACGGCGACATCCTGCACGTCGCGGAGGCCAACATGATCGTGGTGTCGGTGCTGCCCACCGACGTCCTCGTCATCGCGCCGCGCTCCATCCACGAGATGGGGGTGGTCGCGCACTCGCTGGGCAACCGGCACCTGCAGGCCCAGTTCTTCGAATCCTCCTCGGAATACGGTGCCGCCGTGATGGTCTGCCAGTACGACCACACGGTGGAGGACTACCTCAAACACGTCGGAGCGCCCTATGACCGCCAGGAGCGCGTGATGCCCGTCCCCTTCCGCCATGCCGATCACTCCCACTAGCCCGGCGTCCTACCAGCTGGCCCTGCAACAGCTGTGTGATTCGGCGCTGCCCACCGGGGCGTTCGCGCACTCGCTGGGGTTTGAGAGCTACATCGACCGCGGACTGGTGCACGACGAGCAATCCTTCGGGGTGTGGTTGTCCGCCTTTGTGGGGCAGCAGCTGAGCTACTCGGACGCCCTGGCCATCCGGTTTCTCTACGAGGAGGTTCCGGTGGCCGAGCTGGATGCGCTGCTGTCGGCCCAGCTGTTACCCCGGCAGCTGCGCGAGGCCAGCATCAAAATGGGCACCCGGCTCCTCGAGATCGGCGCCGAGATCTTTCCGTCCCCTGAACTGGCGGAGTACCGGGAGCTGGTGGGCTCCGGCCGCGCCTCCGGCCACCAGCCGCTGGCGTTCGCCGTCGTCGCGCGTTCCCTCGGTGTCCCGCTGCCCGAAGCCCTCGCCGCCTACCTGTTCGCCACGGTTACGTCGCTGACGCAGAACGCCGTCCGGGCCATCCCGCTGGGGCAGAACGCCGGCCAGCGGCTGCTGCGGAAGGCGGCCGACGACGTCGCTGCCGCGGTCGGCCACGCCGGCAGCCTGGACCGGTCCGACTTTGGCGCGGTCAGTCCTGGACTGGAAATCTCACAGATGCGGCATGAGCGCCAGCGTGCCCGAATGTTCATGAGCTAAGTCAGCCGAAGAAAGAAATATGTCTGGAGAAGAATATGTCTGAGCCCATCAAAATTGGTATCGGCGGCCCGGTGGGCGCCGGAAAAACCCAGCTCGTGGAGCGCCTCACGCGCCACATGAGCCGGGAAATCTCCATGGCGGCGATCACGAACGACATTTACACGATCGAGGACGCCAAGATCCTGGCGGCCAACGGCATCCTCCCGATCGACCGGATCATCGGTGTGGAAACCGGCGGGTGCCCGCACACTGCCATCCGCGAAGACACCTCCATGAACACGGCCGCCATCGGGGAACTCAAGAGGCGCCACCCGGATCTGCAGGTCATCTTTGTGGAATCCGGCGGGGACAACCTCTCCGCGACGTTCAGCCCCGAACTGGTGGACTTCTCCATCTACATCATCGACGTGGCCCAGGGCGAGAAGATCCCGCGTAAGGCCGGCCAGGGCATGATCAAGTCCGACCTCTTCATCATCAATAAAACCGACCTCGCGCCCCATGTCGGCGCGGACCTCTCCGTGATGGAACGGGACTCACGCGAATTCCGGGGCGGGAAACCGTTTTGCTTCACCAACCTCAAGACCGACGAAGGACTGGAACGTGTCATCGACTGGGTGCGGCGCGATGTCCTGATGCTCGACCTGGCGTCATGAGCACGACGGCGGCCGTGGAGCCTCCTGCGGTTGTCGCACCGGGGCCTGCGCCCGCGTCCGCTGATCGGCCCGAGATGGGCCGTCTTGAGCTTCTGGTCGCCGTCCGTGGGGACAAGTCTGTGGCCGCGCATCAGTTTCATCGGGGCGCCCTGAGGGTTTTGCGGCCGCATTACTTGGATGACTCCGGGCAGGTTTGTTATGTCGTGGTGAATCCTGGCGGGGCGTATTTGGGGGCTGATCTCTATGTCATGGAGGTGGAGGTGGCGGATGGGGCGAAGCTGCTGCTCACTACCCAGTCGGCCACCAAGATCTACCGGACGCCGGGCTCCTTTGCGGAGCAGCGGATGCGGCTGCGGCTGGGGGAGGGGGCGGAGCTGGAGCTGGCCCCGGACCAGCTGATCGCCTACCGGGAGGCCAGCTACCGGCAGAACACGCACATCACCATGCACCCGACGTCGAGCCTGGTCATGTCCGAGGTCATCACCCCCGGCTGGTCTCCGGACGGTGCCTCGTTCCGTTATGAGGAATTGCGGCTCCGGACCGAAGTTTGGGTCGAATCCTCGGGGAGGAAAGGTCTGCTGGCCCTCGACAACCTGCTGATCCGGCCGCCGACCCACGACGTGACGGGAATGGGGTTCATGGAGGGCTTCAGCCACGTGGGATCCCTGATTGTCGCCGACCGGCGGGTCGACCAGGCCCTCGCGGACGAACTGCACGTACTGACCGGCAGGCATGAGGCCTACACAGGAGTCTCATTGACTGCCACAGTTGATGGCATGAGCGGTCTGGTGCTCCGGTCCCTTTCGAACAGCACCGAAGAACTTAACCGGCTGCTGGGCGCCTGCAGCGCCCTTCTTCGGCAGCGGTGGCGCGGCACGGCGCCGCTGGACCTAAGGAAGTACTGATGACCACGTTGACCGGATTTGCCGCCCTGTACCGCCAGCGCGAGCAGCTCCCGTTGCGGACCCGGCTGGTTGTCACTTTCGGTGCCGTGGCCGCCCTGCACGCGGCCGCCGTCGTGCTTCTCCTGGCAGGTCTGGTGACGGCGGCTGAGCCGCTGGCGCTGGGCCTGGTGCTGACTGCCTATCTGGCGGGCATCAAACACAGCTACGACTGGGACCACCTCGCCGCCATTGACAATTCGACCCGCAAGTTCGTGGCCCAGCGCCAGGACCCGGTGAGCGTCGGCTTCGCCTTCAGCCTCGGCCACAGCTCGGTGGTGATCCTGGCCGGGATCCTCGTGGTTGGCGGCACCGCGGTGGTGGGCCGGTTCATGGAAGACGGCACCACCGGAAACCTGGTGCTGGGGCTGATCGGAAGCGGCGTCTCGGGGATCTTCCTGCTGGCCATGGGGCTGTTCAACGGATCCGCCTTCATCCGGGCCACGCAGGCCTACCGGAGGGTGCAGGGCGGCAGCGCAGTGCGGGAGGAGGATCTTGAGGCCAAGGGATTCGTGGCCCGGCTGCTGGCGAAACCACTGTCCCGCGTCCGGCGGCCGCGGAACATCTACGTCATTGGCTTCCTTTTCGGGCTGGGTTTCGACACGGCCACGACGATCGGCCTATTGGTGATGGCGACGGCCGCGTCCCTGGCCGGGGTCTCCCCGCTGGCCCTCCTGGCGCTTCCGCTGGCCTTCGCCGCGGCCATGACGCTGTGCGACACCACCAACGGGGTTGCCATGATGCGCATGTACAGCTCCGCCATCCACAATCCGCAGCGGAAGCTGGGCTTCAACGCGCTGATCACCGGCATCTCCGCCGTGTCGGCCCTGGCCATTTCATTCATCACCCTGGGCGGGTTCTTCAACGCCGCATTCGGGCTCGGGGATCCCGTGACCACCTGGCTGGGCGAGATCGACCTGGGCGAGGCCGGGCTGCTGCTGGTGGCATGCCTGCTGACCGTCTGGGGAGTGGCCTCCGTGCGCGGGCGGCGGGCCTCACGCCGGGGGAATTAGCCAGCAGCCGCAGCCAGGGCTTCC
>DATITT010000516.1:0-5461 GCA_035467435.1 Arthrobacter sp.
GATCCAGCGCTTGGTGCCGTTCAGGATCCAGTCACGACCGTCCCGGCGGGCGAAGGTGGTCATGGCTGACGGGTCTGACCCCGCGGTGGGCTCGGTCAGCCCGAAGCAGCCGATGGCCTCCCCGGCCGACATGCGCGGGAGCCACTCCTGTTTCTGCTCCTCGGAGCCGTGCTTGGCGATCGCGGACATGGCGAGAGACCCCTGGACCGACACGAAGGTGCGGATGCCGGAGTCGCCGGCTTCCAGTTCGGCGGCGGCGAGGCCGTACTCGACCGCTGTTCCGCCGGCGCAGCCGTAGCCCTTGAGATGCATGCCGAGCAGGCCGAGTTTGGCCATTTCCGGCACGATTTCGATCGGGAACCGGGCCTCCTCATACCACTTGGCGATGTTCGGCTTGATGTCCTCCCGCACGAACGTCCGGACCCGGTCGCGCAGGGCGAGCTCTTCGGTGCTGAGGAGGGAGTCGAAGGAGATGAGGTCCGAGGGGTCCACGGCAGCGGCTGCCTCGCGGTCGGCTGAACTGGGGGCAAGGCTCATGATGTGGTCCTTCCGGGGCCTGACTGGGAATGGGTAGGGGCCGGGCTTTGAGGCGTGTCCGAGGCGCTGTCGGTCCTGGCCCGCCGGAGCCAGTCCACGACGTCCCCGGTGTGCTCCCCGAGCGCCGGCGGTGCCTGGGTCCGCGGCGGCAGCGGCGGCGTCCAGGTGATGGGGTGGCGGATCTGGCGTCCGACGACGGCGCCGCCGTCGTCGTGCATTTCCATGGTCGGCGCCAGACCCAGGGACTCCGCGTAGGCGATGCCTTCCCCGATGCTGGCCACACGCCCGGCGGGGACCCCGATGGCGAGCAGGGTGTCCTGCCACGACTCCGCCCCGGCCGCGGCCAGCCCGGATTCAAGCAGCGGGATGAGGTCGCGGCGGTGCCTGACCCTGGCCGAGTTGGTCTCAAAGCGCGGGTCCACAGCGAGCTCCGGCGCCCCGATGGCCTCGCAGAGCCGGGCAAACTGCGCGTCGTTGCCCACGGCTACGGCCAGGGGGGCGTCGGCTGTGGCCAGGAGCTGGTAGGGGACGATGGAGGGGTGCTCGTTGCCCATCCGCGTGGGCACGACACCTGCTCCCAGATACGCCTGGCCCTGGTTGGCGAGTGCGCCCTGGAGGCTTGACAGCAGGTTGACCTCGATCCGGCGGCCCCGGCCTGAGGAGGCACGCTCGGCAAGGGCTGCGAGGATGCCGATCGTGGCATCCTTCGCTGTCAGGACATCGACGAGCGCGACCCCCACCTTGTAGGGGTCGCCCTCCGGGTCCCCGGTAATGCTCATGAGCCCGCCGAGCGCCTGGACGATGAAGTCGTACCCGGGAAGGTCCCGGCCGCCGGCGGAGCCGAAGCCCGAGATCGACGCGTACACGAGTCCCGGGTTCTCCTCGGCGAGCGACTCATACCCGAGCCCGAGTCCGGCGAGCCCGCCCGGCTTGAAGTTCTCGACCAGAACGTCCGCGCGGCGCGCGAGTTCCCGGGCAAGCTCCAGGTCCCCGGCGTCGGTCAGGTCCAGGGTGATGGATTCCTTGTTCCGGTTGACGCTCTCGAAGTAGGTTGCCCCCGTTGTCGACGACGGCGGAGCCCACTGGCGGGTGTCATCCCCGGTTCCCGGCCGCTCGACTTTGATGACGCGGGCGCCGAGATCGGCCAGGGTCATGGTCGCCAGCGGCCCGGCGAGCACGCGGGAAAAGTCCGCGACGAGAATCCCCTCCAGGGGAGCGCCGGATTCCGCCCCCGGCGTCATGACTGGCCCCGAACGGGCCGCCTTGCCGGAACACTCATGAGAGCACCGAGCGGATGGATGCCTCCAGCACGGCGAGGCCCTCGTCGAGGACGTCGGCCTCGATCACCAGCGGGGGAAGCAGGCGGATCACATTTCCGTTGGTACCGCAGGTGAGGGTGAGGACGCCGTGGGCGTTGGCTGCCTTGGCGGCGGCGGTGGCAAGGTCCCCCCGGGGTCCTGAGCTGTCGCGGAACTCGATCGCCATCATGGCGCCCCGGCCGCGGACATCCGCGACGCCGTCGAGAGCCACCAGCGGCTCCAAGCGGCTCCGAACCGCGGTCTCGATGCGGGCGGCGTTTTCGAGGAGGGTGCCCTCTTCGAGGAGTTCAAAGACCGCCAGAGCGGCCTCGCAGGCCACCGGGTTGCCGGCGTAGGTTCCGCCGAGACCGCCGGGGTGAACGGCGTTCATGAGCTCGGCCCGCCCGGTGGCGGCCGAGAGCGGCAAACCGGCGCCGAGTGCCTTCGCGGTCAACGTGATGTCCCCGGCAATGCCCTCGTGCTCGGAGGCGAACAGCTTGCCCGTGCGGCCCATGCCGGACTGGATCTCGTCGATGACCAGGACGATGCCGTGGCGCGTCGCGATTTCCCGCAGCCCGGCAAGGAACCCGGGGGCCTGGACGATGAAGCCACCCTCGCCCTGGATCGGCTCGATGACCATCGCCGCGAAAGTCTCCGGCCCGTTCAGGGCAAGAAGGGCCTCGATCCGTCCGAGGGCTTCCCCGGGTCCGTCCGGGGAGGTGTGCGCGGGTGCCGTCGGAGCGCGGAACACGGAACCCGGGAGAGGCCCGAAGTTGAGCCGGTACGGGATCTCCTTCGCCGTCATGGCCATCGTGAGCTGGGTGCGCCCGTGGTAGGCCTCATCGAAGACAAGGATGTTCGGGCGGCGGGTTGCGGCCCGTGCGACCTTGATCGCGTTTTCGACGGCCTCGGCACCGGTGGTGAACAGGGCGGTCCGCTTTTCGAAGTCGCCGGGGGTGTTCTCGTTAAGCCAGCGGCAGACGTCGACGAAGGACTCGTATTCGGTGACCATGAAGCAGGTGTGCGTGAAACGTTCGAGCTGGGCTGCGGCGCGCTTGGCCACCTTCGGGTTCGCCGCGCCCACGCTCGTCACTGCGATGCCGGAGGCGAAGTCGATCAGGTGGTTGCCGTCAACGTCCACGAGCAGCGAATCCAGCGCATGGTCGATGAACACGGGCATGGCGATGCCGAAGGCGTCCGTGACATGGCGGCGGCGTTCGGCCTCCAGTTCGCGGGAGCGCGGGCCGGGAAGCTCTGTGAGCAGGCGGCGGGCTGATGCTGCGACGCTGGCCGGATCAGCGGCCCGGCTCCGGGCGGTCTCTGGTGTGACGGTCACGTGGTCCTCCTCATGTAGTGAAGTCCCACGATATGCACGGCGCAGCCTGCTGTCTTTGGATGATCCATCCCTCCAGAGAAGCGTGCTGTCCGAATTGCACAAAGGCTCGTACCTTATGATTTGTCCATGATCACTCTCGCGCGGCTCGTTGAGGCCGCGAAGCCCGACCTGGTGCCCTACTGGCCGGTCCCGCTCCCCCGCGTTGAGCTGACGGGCGTCCATGTGTCCGAGCTTGAGGATCCGACCATGTTCCTTTACGGAGGCGAACTGCTCCTCACCGTGGGGCTGCAGCTCGGCGGCCTCGACGGCGACGCGCGGGCGGACGCAGCCCGGGATTACGTGCAGCGGCTCGTCAAGGGCGGAGTGGCGGCCCTGGGTTTGGGCCTGGGCTCAGGCCACGCCATGGTGCCCGACGAGCTGCGGGCGGCCTGTGTGGAATCGGGCCTTCCCCTGCTGACAGTGCCCCGGGAATCCCCCTTCCTGGCCGTATCGCGGGCCTACTGGGAGCTTGTCAGACAAGGAGGCGAGGCCGAACTCACCGCCCTGCTGGGACTTCAGGTGGCGTTGACACGCGCCGCCGCGGAGGAGGATGCAGAACCCAAGATCGTCCGTGAGCTCTCCCGCGCCCTCGGCACCTGGGTGGTCTACCTGCCCGAAGGTGGGGGGACCCCGTCGTCGGCCGCCAGCGGCGGTGAACTGCCGGCCGGGCTGCTGGCGGAACTGGCCCGCGAATCCGCCCGGCTGCGGAGCGCCCGCCGGGGCGCGACCGGCAATATCCAGCTCGCCTCCGGTACCGCTGCCCTCTATCCGGTCTCCGACGGTCCGGCGATGTCCGGCTACCTTGCCTTGGGCCGAAGCGGGCAGCTTGCCGCTGCGGAACGCCACCTGTTCCTGACCGCGTCCACGCTCCTTGCCGCCAGGGCGGCGGGACAACGCCGCGCGGCGGCTGAACGGCGCCGCGCCGAAGGGATGCTCGCAGCGCTCGTGCTGGAGGGACATGACGATGCCGCCCGCCTCCTCGCCAAGCAAATGGACTCCGATGCACTGCCCGAGACAGCCTTCGTCGCGGTGCTCCCGGACCTTGAGGAGTTGGCAACGCAGCCCCAGCCGGACGGGCTCGTGCTCGAACGTTCCGGTGTGATGTTCGTGCTCCAGGCAGCATCGGGCCCCCACCCGAAGCTGCCCAAGGGTGCCCGCGGCGCGTGGGGCGGCCCGATGCCGCTTCGGCGCCTGCACGAAATCAGGGCCCAGGTCGCCGAGATGGCTGCCTCCGCCCCTCCCGGACAGCTCATCCGCGTCGGTCACGGACTCGATCTGCCGGCCGACGAGTGGGTGGACGCGCTGGTGGCGCACCCGGGCCACCTGCTCGAAACTGTCCGCGCGTACCTGGCACACCGCGGGCAATGGGAGGCCGCCGGGCGCGAAATCGGTGTGCACCGGAACTCGGTGCGCTACCGGATTGCCCAGGCCAAGGAGCTCCTCGGCGTGGACCTCGACGACCCCGACGTGGCAGCCCAGCTCTGGCTGGCCCTCAGGGGCCGGACCCAGGCGCCGCGCAAAGAATAAAAGAGTCCGCTCTTTGGCCCTGACGCCATGGCTTTTTGACGAATAGTACAAAGAAACAGCCAACTTACGACGTTCTGCACCGTGACTCGCGTTGGCGGGTTGCCTACTCTCAATGGACAGTACTGGTCCCCTGCACAGCTTCACTGCACCATTGAGAGGACGATCGTGACGATCGAAGACACACAACCCACCACGAAAACAGCCGTCCGCACCAGGACCATCCGCGGCGCGGTGCTCGAAGCCATCGGGGCGGACCGGCCCTATCAGGACTCGCTTCCCATCCGCGTGGAAGAACTTGAGCTGGAAGGACCGGGCCAGGGAGAGATCCTTGTCCGCATTGAGGCTGCCGGGGTGTGCCACTCGGACCTTTCCGTGGTCAACGGAAACCGGCCCCGGCCGGTTCCGATGCTGCTCGGCCATGAAGCCGCCGGAATCGTCGAAGAACTCGGTGACGGTGTCAGTGACCTTTCCCTGGGCCAGCGTGTCGTCATGACCTTCCTCCCCCGGTGCGGAGAGTGCGCCGGATGCCGCTCGAACGGCAAGACGCCGTGCGGGCAGGGCAGCGCCTCCAACGCCGAAGGCACACTGCTCGGCGGCAGCCGGAGACTCTCCAAAGACGGAGAGCCCGTGCAGCACCACCTCGGAGTCTCCGCCTTCGCCACGCACGCCGTCGTCTCCCGCCGTTCCGTTGTGCCCGTCGGCGCTGACGTGCCGGCACACATCG
>DATITT010000517.1:0-1967 GCA_035467435.1 Arthrobacter sp.
CCCCCCACCACAAAAAGCAGGAAAGCCAGCCACGACACCCAGAATCAAATGGCATCAAAAACTTGGCACACTGTTGAGTTCTCAAGAAACAGACACACACCACCCAGACCCGAAAACCATCGGACCCGAACTGGGGCAACCGCTCTAACTTATACCCCCCGCCGCCCGCAGTCAACTTCACCAGTTTCCCAGCTCCACCAACCACACCACGCCGGCAAAGGCGCCCCACAACGACCGCAGCACAAGACCACGAACCGAAGAAGGGAAGTCTCCGCGGGACCGGCCACCATCACGGTGTCCGTGCCTCCCTGGCGGGACTCCGAAATATTAGGCAGCCCCCACCCCCACCGTCAAACCCACCCACCATGGCCTACACCACACCCCCGACCACCACCCGAACGGCCCCGCTCCCCGTGCCCGGCCCGGCTGTGCACCTGAACAGCACCGTGCAGGCCAGGCAGGTCCGGAGGCCGGCCAGACACGGGGGCCGGCAGGCAGGTCCGGGCGGGGCACCGCTCCTCAGAGGGGCCGTCGGTGGCCGGTCCGGCCGGGCGCGAGACCGGGGGGTGTCCACGACCGGCTCCGCACCGGCGAGCGCAGGACCATCGCGCAGGACCATCACCGAGGCACCGCGGCCGGAACGACGCGGCCGCCCGGCGGCTCGTGCGGCGCCCGGGCCCCTCGACATCGGTCCCAATTGTCCGGTTGTCTCCGAGGCCCGGACGGCTCTTGTTATCGGAAGACGTCTGGGGTATTGCCCTCGCGGTGCGACGCGGACTAGTGTCCTGTCGTTACTCCGATACGTGAACCATATTTTCCGTATCGTGAAATTCACGGACATGACCGGCGAGGGTGCCGGTCCCTGGGAGGGCTCGTGGACAACCTAGCTGTACTCGCACTACTCGCGGCGTTGCCGATCCTCATCGTCGGCACGCTCCTGATCGGGTTCCGTTGGCCGGCGAAGTACGCCATGCCGGTGGGCCTGGTCGCCGTCATCATCATCGCCGCGGCCGTGTGGCAGATGAGCTGGAACGCCATCGCCGCTTCCGCGGTGCAGGGCGTTCTCATCGCCATCGGGCTGCTCTGGATCGTCTTCGGGGCGCTGCTGCTCCTCGAGACCATCACCAAGAGCGGGGCGCTGGACACCATCCGAGCGGGCTTCACCCGCATCAGTGCGGACCGTCGTATCCAGGTGATCATCATCGCCTGGCTCTTCGGCTCCTTCATCGAGGGCGCCGCCGGCTTCGGCACGCCCGCCGCAGTCGTCTCGCCGCTGCTTCTCGCCCTCGGCTTCCCCGCCATGGCAGCCGTCATGGCGGGTCTCATCATCCAGTCCACACCGGTCAGCTTCGGCGCCGTCGGGACGCCGATGAACGTCGGCATCGGCACGGGCCTGTCGGGCACCGACGGCACGCTCGTCGAGAACGCCGCCGCCCGGGCCGGCACCCTCGGGCTGGACCAGGGCGAGTTCGTCGCGCACACGGCCACCCAGGTGGCCACGATCCACGCCATCGTCGGCCTGCTCGTCCCGCTCTTCATGGTGACGCTCATGACCGGCTTCTTCGGCGAGAAGCGCGACTTCCGGGCCGGCCTCGCGGTCGCCCCCTTCGCCCTCTACGCCGCGCTGGCCATGATCCTCCCCTACCTGGCGGTCGCGTACCTGCTCGGCCCGGAGTTCCCCTCCATGCTCGGTGGGTTCATCGGGCTGGTGGTCGTCATGTTCACCTCGTCCAAGGGCTTCCTCATGCCCAAGGACGTCTGGGACTTCCCGCCGCGTGCGCGGTGGAACCCACGGTGGATGGGGACGGTGGACCCCCTCGAGGAGGCGTCGCACCTCACCAAGCGCATGTCGATGACCCGCGCCTGGGCGCCGTACGTCATCGTCGCCCTGCTGCTCCTCATCACCCGCAACGTCCCGGCCGTCAAGGCCTTCCTCACGGGTCCGGCGGTGATCAAGGTCCAGGACA
>DATITT010000518.1:0-10164 GCA_035467435.1 Arthrobacter sp.
GGAAGGGGCCCCAGTTGACCACCTGGACTAAGGCGAGGCGCATCTGGCCGGGGTTGGTGAGCTCGCCCATCGGGAGCATGGTTGCGATGCTCATTTGGCGTCTCCGTCCATTTCCGTGGTTGCGTTCGACGACGACGGCGATGCCGCCCCCGCCCCTTCGCCGGACAGCATTCGTCCTACGGACGATGCTGCCGGCTCCGACAGGCCCGATGCCACTCCCGGGGCGGCATCGCCGTCGTCGGCGTCGTTGTCATCGTCACCTTCAGCGTCGTCATCCGAGCGAACGGGATCCTCCCCGTCCAGTTCCAAAAGGGGTTCGGTTCCTGAGGGGTCGGTGGAGGCGGCCACGAGGGCGTCGATTTGGGCGGGGATGTCGCCGATGTTTTCGAACGGCAGGGCCAGGGGGAGGGCGTTGGAGATGGTGTAGACCTCGTCCAGGCCGGTGGCGAGGAGGAGCTGGCGGGCCAGGAGTTTGGTGATGGCGCGGTGGACGACGTCGGAATCGCGGAGCGCATCCTGTTGGCCGGAGGGCTGGTAGTGGGCCACGAGTTCGGCGATTTCCTCGCCCGTGATCGTGGGGTCGGTCTGGGCTGTGACGTGGCGGTCCAGGAGCAGCCGCAGGCGCAGCAGCACGATGGTTTCGACCCGGCTGAGGGCGCGCTGCTGGCGCAGGATGCTGGAGCGGGTGCTGCCGCCGATGGCCTCGGGGTCCACCGGGCGCAGTACGGCCACTTTTCGTTCGTGGTCCAGCTGCAGGGTCAGGAAGAGTTCGGACAGGCGGCTGCGCAGGATCAGCTGGTTGTCCAGCAGCGTGGTCCAGAGCTTTTCGTCCCGGCCGCCGTCGATGTACGGGCCCTTGAGGAGCTTCACGAGGGCCTGGCGGACCTTCATCGGCAGCACGCCGGTGTCCCCCGGGAAGAGCGCAGCGCCGTCGACGAAGGTGTCTCGCGGGGTGACCGTGAAGGGGTCGGCGTGGACGTGCTGGGCAGGCTCTGCAGCCGCCGCCGCACCTTCGGCTGCCTCCTCGGCCGTGTCGTCCACTGTGTCCGGGGGAAGTTCAGTCATCTTCAGTCCTTCTTGAGCGTGACGACCGGCAGGTACGCGGTGCGCGTGGAGCCGTCGATCTGTTCGAAGTCGAGGGTGTCCCACGCCTCGCGGTCAAAGCCGGCACCTTCGTGCAGGGCGTGGGAGAGCAGGGCGCGGATTGAGTTGATGTGGCGTTCGCCGGGCGGGAGCTGCTCCCAGGCCTCGGCCAGGGTGGCGGCGCCGGCGAACGCGGCGCGGATCGCCGCGGGGCTGGCTTTGCCGGTCCGCGGCGAGCGCACCCGGTCCGAGTCGCTGAAGGCGATCGGGTCGGCCAGCTTGGGCGGGGCAGCGAACTCGTCCGGGTCGAAGAGCTTGACCATGGCCAGGGACTCGAAGCCGGCGTTGAACAGTGCCGGGCCGCGGACCAGTCCGGTGCGTTCGCGCTCGTACGGCAGGGACCGGATGGCCTGTTCGGCTTCCCGGAGGACCTTGCGGAGCCGGACGGACTGGCGGAAGTCGTCGCTCTGGACGTAGGTGTTCAGGCTTTCGCTGAGCTTGCCGTAAATCCGCTGGATCTGGCTGTGCTGGGTCCGCAATTCCGCGACCAGGTTCTTCAGCGTCTCGCGTTCCTCATGGCTGAGGTCATCGGCGAACTGCCGGCTGAGCACCTCGCCGATCGCGGAACGGAATCGCAGCTGCTGTTGCGGGTCCTCCAGGAACGCCGTGAAGGAACGGAAGGTCCTGCCCTCGGGGCTCTGCCGGAGCCGTTTGTCCGCTTCCAGCACCTGGGCCATCGTGGCTCCCTTGCTGAGCGACTCCTCGATGATCTGGTTGCGGAGCTCGCCCACCAGCTCCTCGATCCGGTCGCGCATCTTCTTGTAGTCCGCGGGCAGGCTCGCTGCGAGGTCCAGGATGTTTCCGGCGGCCTCCACGGCCTCCTCGTCGTCGAGCAGCCCGTCAAAGCCCCCCGAGCTGATGTCCTCGATCAGCTGGCGCCGATCGCCGATCTCTTCCTCGAGGGACTCCAGCCGGGCGCTCTGGTCGGGGTTCGTCTCATTGGCGAGCTTCTCGACGTCGCCCAGCAGCGTGCCGAGCCGTGACCCGTTGAGCGTGGAGCGTTCGCTGGAGAGGCTGTCCAGGAAAGCGATGACCCGGGCGGCCGGTTCGGTCACCTCGTACACGATCTGCCCGGACTGGTTCCGCCGGGTCAGGAAATTCTTGCGGGTCCACTCGTCGCCGAACGTCTTTCCGTTGGCGGCGCCGCCCAGCCCCGGATCCTGGCGGCGGAGCTGCTCAAGGAAGGCGTCGACGTCGGCGTGGAACTGCTCCAGCGGAAGCTGCGGCCGGGTACGGGTGAAGGATGCCTGCAGCACGGCGATCACCCACGGCGCAGAGCGGGTCAGCGCCCAGGCGGGGCCCTTGGTGAGGAGTTCGAGGTCCCTCAGCCGGGCGCTGATGGCGTCGGCTGAGGACAGGGCGGAGCGGGACACGCACTCTCCTTACAACTGCCGTGGGGATATGGGTCGGGCAGCGGATCAGGAAAAACTGCCAGCTACAAGGTTAACGCAGGCCCCGGCTGTCATTCCCGGCCGCACGGCACGAGTCCGCCGCAACCGCGCCGTGAGGCTACCGCAACCGCTCCGTGACCTACGCCCCGGTAGCATTTCGATCCCGTATCAAGAAGCCCGGCACGGTCTGTCGGCTCTGGCGGGCGCACCACCCGCCCCCTACGCTCGGGCTACTGATTCAGCCGAAGTAATGGTCCCGGGGGGAAGAATGCAGTTTGACCTAAGTGCAGTGGAAATTGCAACGCTGGTGTTCATGGGAACGCTCGTGTTTGCCCTGGTAATCACGCTGTTCATGATGACGGCGTCTTTCGCGGCGCTCGTTCTCGTGGGGATCGGCCGGCTCGCCTGGGTCATCGCCTCGAGTGTCCTGCTGGGGCTTGTCCATGGCATTAACCACGTCTGGGACCGGCTGGTCCACCACGCCTCCACGGTCGAACTTCCGGGGGACTTCGCCGGGGATATCGCGGCGGAAATTATGGGCCAACCGGCCCCTAGCACCGGCACCTACCCGCGGGTAGTATTGCGGGACAGCTGAAGGGTCCTCCACCCACGGCGGATCCAGGGCTCGAGCCGGTGACCCCGGTTAGAGGAGATGCCCGATGAGCTCCGCCGTTGAGAATCCAGCAACCGGCAATCCCGCCGACAGCCCCGCCGCCGATGGTCCGGTCCCGGCTGAGACGATCGGTCACGACGCCACCGCGGCCGACGCACGGGCCATCACCGAAGCCGCCCGCGAGACCAGCTGGGACCGGCCCAGTTTCGCCAAGGGACTGTACCTCGGCAGCTTTGACCTCAGCCTGATCCATCCCTGGCCGGAAGCCCCGGAGGACGACGTCGAACGCGGCGAAGCGTTCATTGCCCGCCTGACCGACTTCTGCCACACGATGTCCGGGCGCACCATCGAGCGCGATGCCCTGATTCCGGATGAATACCTCAAGGGCCTCGCCGAGCTGGGGGTCTTCGGCATGAAGATCCCCCGCGACTACGGCGGGCTGGGTCTCTCGCTGGTGTACTACGGACGGGCCCTGGCGCTGCTGGGTTCCGTACATCCCAGCCTCGGCGCCCTGATCTCCGCGCACCTGTCCATCGGCGTTCCCGAGCCCGTCAAGGTCTTCGGCACCCCGGCGCAGAAGCAGGAATACCTGCCGCGCTGTGCCGCCGGGGCCATCACCGCGTTCCTGCTGACCGAGCCCGACGTCGGCAGTGACCCCGCCCGGATGGGAGCGACTGCTGTCCCCTCCGACGACGGAGAGTCGTACGTGATTGACGGCGTGAAGCTCTGGACGACCAACGGGGTCATCGCCGAACTCGTGGTGGTCATGGCGGTGGTCCCGTCCCGCACCGACGCTGACGGCACGGTCCACAAGGGCGGCATCAGCGCCTTCGTCGTCGAGATGGACTCCCCCGGCATCACGGTGGAAAACCGCAACGCCTTCATGGGCCTGCGCGGCATCGAGAACGGCGTCACCCGCTTCCACCAGGTCCGGGTGCCAGCGGCCAACCGGCTGGGCCGCGAAGGCCAGGGCCTGAAGATCGCCCTCACCACGCTCAATACCGGCAGGCTCTCCATCCCCGGGCTCTGCGTTGGCTCCGGGCGGTGGAGCCTGAAGATCGCCCGGGAATGGTCCAACGCCCGCACCCAGTGGGGCCGGCCGGTGGGCAAGCACGAAGCCGTGGGCAAGAAGATCGCCTTCATTGCGGCCAGCGCCTTCGCCCTGGACGCCGTGTTTGAGTTGTGCGCCGAAATGGCCGACGCCGGGCAGAAGGACGTCCGGATCGAGGCGGCCCTGGCCAAGCTGTGGTGCACCGAGATCAGCTGCCGGATCGCCGACGAGCTGGTGCAGATCCGTGGCGGCCGCGGCTTCGAAACCGCGGACTCGCTCGAGGCCCGTGGCGAGCGCGCCGTGCCGGCCGAGCAGCAGCTCCGCGACCTGCGGATCAACCGGATCTTCGAGGGATCCTCGGAGATCATGAAGCTGCTGATCGCCCGCGAGGCCGTGGACGCGCACCTCGCGGCCGCCGGAGACCTCGCCTCCGAGGACGCCAGCCTGTCCGACAAGGCCAAGGCCGCGGTCGGCGCGTCCGGCTTCTATGCGAAGTGGCTGCCAAAGCTCGTCGCCGGGGCCGGCATGGACCCTCGTTCCTACAGCGACTTCGGCCGGCTCGCCAAGCAGCTTCGCTTCGTCGAGCGGTCCTCCCGGCGGCTGGCACGGCAGACCTTCTATGGGATGGGGCGGTGGCAGGCAAAGCTCGAGCACAAACAGGCCTTCCTGGGCCGGATTGTGGACATCGGAGCCGAGCTGTTTGCCATGGCGGCCTGCTGCTCCCGGGCGGAAATGCTGCTGCGGACCTCCCCGGAGAAGGGGGCTTCGGCCTACGAACTTGCCGAGGCGTACTGCGAACAGGCCCGCGTGCGGGTGGACGAGTACTTTGACCAGCTCTGGAGGAACACGGACGACGGCGACCACGTGCTCGCCCGCAAGGTCCTGGCCGGCGACTACGAGTGGCTGGAAGCCGGGGTCCTGGACCAGTCCGAGGGAACCGGGCCCTGGATTGCCGACGCCAGCCCCCGCGCGTCGGTGAAGGCGGACCTGCACCGGAAGTACCGCTGACCGGGAGCGTCACCCCGTTGACGCCACACCACCATAAATAGTAAGCATCCTTGTTACCTTTGACTGCCCGTGATTAGGTGGACCTGAGACCTGCACACCGGTTTCCGCCTTGCGGTGCCCGGCTCAAACAATGAGCGCGGGCCATTCAGTGAAAGTGAGCAGTCCTCATGAGCAACCCAGCAGGCCCCGAAGATCGCACTCCCCGGCACGCCCGTGACGAGGACGGGGCCGCCAACCAGGACGCCCGGATCCACGACGCCCGGCAGGATGCTGCGGGGCCGGAGACCGCCCGCCACGACACTGCCCCTGCGAACGACACCCGCGCCATCCCGACCGGCGCTGCTTCCGACGCACCCACCCGGGCCCAGGACGTTGTCCGGCCGGAACCGACCCGCAGCCAGCCCGTCACCGCCGTGCGCCACGACGAGCCGGCACACACCGTGGTCGAAGAAGTTCCCACCCGTGAAACCGTGGTGGCCCGCGAAAGGGAGCAGTTCGGCGGCATCCAGATCGGCTCGGCCTTCTTCGGCTGGCTCGCCGCGACCGGCATGGCTGTGCTGCTGACCGCGCTCGTCGCCGCGGCCGGCACCGCCGTCGGCCTCGCCACGGACACGGACGTCAATGCAACCGTCACTTCCGGCGACGAATCCGTGGGAATCGTCGGCATCATCGTGCTGCTGGTGATCCTGTTCGTGTCCTACTACGCCGGCGGCTACGTCGCCGGCCGGATGGCCCGCTTCAACGGCGCCAAGCAGGGGTTCATGGTGTGGGTCTGGGCCCTCATTGCCGCGGTCGTCATCGCCATCCTCGGCGTCGTGGCGGGCCAGCAGTACAACATCCTGGCCCAGCTCAACAGCTTCCCGCGCATCCCGGTCAACGAGGGTGACCTGACCACCACCAGCATCATCGCAGCAGTTGTGGTGGCCGCGGTGGCCCTGGTCGGCGCCGTTCTCGGCGGCACCGCCGGCATGCACTTCCACCGCAAGGTGGACCGCGCCGGGTTTGCCCCGGTGGACAGCGTTCAGGAACGCTAGGCCGGCCGTTCAGCCGAATTCGACGGCGTCGACATAATACCAACGGCGGTCGACCCGCACGAAGCGGCTCGTCTCATGGTGGACCCCGCGTTCGCCGTTGTGCCGGAAGTGGGCCTTGAACTCGACAGTCCCTTGGGTGTCCAGCGGACCACCGCGAGCAGTGGACACGATGTCCAGCCGCCGCCACTGCAGGTCCGGATCCAGGTCAAGTTCGGCTGGCCGGGTCTCCGGATGCCAGGTCCGCAGGAGGTAGCCTGCGTCCAGCAGGACGAAGGCGCTGTACCGGGAGCGCATCAGTTGTTCAGCAGTCGGAGCGTCCGCCTCGCCGCCGTGGAAGCGGCCGCAGCACGCGCCGTACTGTTCCCCGGAGAGGCAGGGGCAGTTGCCCCGAAACGGGGCCGGGGCCGGCTGGGCATCGGCTCCCGGATGGGCGGCGGCTGGCGGCGTCACAATTGTCCTTTCCGGAGGCCGGATCACGCCGGCAGGGCTCCTTCCGACTATAGACGGATGGCCCCCGCGGCCGGCGCGGCGGAACCGATAACAGCTTCGACACGTCTCCGCGAAGAAGCCGGATGGCTGCGTGTCCATGGACAAAAGTCCGTATGGTTAAGGCTGTTATTGCCCGCCGGTCGTGGCGGGAAGCGTCGAGGCAAGGCCAGCCAGGAGAGGTGAAATGGAAGATCCGACAACCATCGCCCTCAACCTGACCTTCTTCGGGACCCTGGCCGTGGCGATGGTCATGTTCTTCGGTCTTTTCCTTGTCTTTGTGGCCACGCTGGTGATGGCGGGCCTCGGCCGGCTGGCCGCCGTGACCATCATCGCCGTGGGGCGCGGGCTGTTCAGGACCGCCAGCCGAACCGCCGAAACCGTCCAGCGGGACCGCCCGGTCCGGACCCTTGGGACCACCGAACCGGCCCGGCCGCCGAAAGCTGCCCCACCGGCAAAGGCCGCGAAGCCGGCCAAACCCGCCAAGAAGGAACCCGCCCTGTCACCGGACTGGGCTGCCGCCGTCGTGCAGGCCGACACCCGCGCCGCCGCCCGGGCCAAGGCCGAGGCCGACCCGGCGGTCAAGGTCTCGGTCCGCGACCTGCCCAGCCCCACGGCTCCGGCACGGGACGTAGCGGCAGTGGCTCCGCTCGTGGAGTCAGCCACCGACCGGAACGGCCAGCTCGGCGCCGTCCCGCCGGCCTTCCAAAAAGCCCCGATGCCCGCGGCGAAGTCCCTGCTGGACACTGGCTCGCTGGTCTCCCATCCCGGCCGGCTTCCGCTGCCCCGCAAGCCCCTGGCCGGGTCCCTGGACAATCAAGCACCCAAGCCGCAGGCCCAGGAGCGCAAAGCCGGCTGAGGCCTTACCCCCGGCAGTCAAGTCGACTACGGTGAAACCCATGGAATTCAGATACCTCGGGAACAGCGGCTTCAAGATTTCGGAAATCACCTTCGGCAACTGGCTCACGCACGGCTCGCAAGTGGAAAACGAGGTCGCCACCCAGTGCGTCCGGGCGGCGCTCGACGCCGGTATCAGCACGTTCGACACCGCTGACGTCTACGCCAACACGGCCGCGGAGACCGTGCTCGGAAAAGCCCTCCGGGATGAGCGGCGTGAGTCGCTGGAAATCTTCACCAAGGTCTTCGGACCCACCGGGCCCAAGGGCCACAACGATCTCGGCCTGTCCCGCAAGCACATCCTGGAGGCCATCAACGGCTCCCTCACCCGGTTGCAGACAGACTACGTGGACCTCTATCAGGCCCACCGCTACGATTACGAAACCCCGCTGGAAGAGACCATGCAGGCCTTCGCGGACATCGTGCGGCAGGGCAAGGCCCTCTACATCGGCGTCAGCGAGTGGACGGCCAGCCAGATCCGCGATGGCCACGCCCTGGCCAAGGAACTCGGCTTCCAGCTGATCTCCAACCAGCCGCAGTACTCCATGCTGTGGCGGGTCATCGAGCCCGAGGTGATTCCGACGTCCGAGGAACTGGGCCTTTCCCAGATCGTCTGGTCGCCGATGGCGCAGGGCGTGCTGAGCGGGAAATACCACCCCGGCAAGCCGGCCCCGGAGGGCAGCCGCGCCACGGACTCCAAGGGAGGCTCGAAGATGATCGAGCGCTGGATGTCCAACGAGGTGCTCACCGGAGTGCAGCAGCTCAAGCCGATCGCCGAGGAGGCCGGACTGACCATGGCCCAGCTGAGCATCGCCTGGGTGCTGCAGAACAAGAACGTGGCCTCCGCCATCATGGGTGCATCCCGGCCGGAGCAGATCGAAAAGAACGTCGCGGCCGCAGGCGTGAAGCTGGATGCCGGGATCATGGCGAAAATCGACGCCGCGATCGGCTCGCTCGCCGAACGCGACCCGGCGCAGACCAAGTCGCCCGCGTCCCGGGAAGCTTAGGCCCATGACCGCCGCGCCCACGCTCGCCGTCACCGGTTCCACCGGACACCTGGGCGGCCTGGTGGCGCGGCAGCTGGCCGGCGCCGGCAACCCGCAACGGCTCCTCGTGCGCGACGTCGGCCGGGCGCCGGAACTGGAAGACGGCGTCCCCGCCGTCGTCACCTACGCCGATCCGGCGCTGGCAAGAGCAGCCCTCGACGGGGTCAAGACGCTCTTTATGGTTTCCGCCGCTGAGGCCGAGGACCGTCTGCAGCAGCACTGCACCTTCGTGGACGCGGCGGCCGCCGCCGGCGTGCGGCACATCGTCTACACCTCGTTCTTCGGCGCGGCAGCAGATTCCACCTTCACGCTGGCCCGGGACCACTTCGCCACCGAGGAACGGATCAAGGCCTCGGGGATGGACTACACCTTCCTGCGGGACGCCTTCTACCTGGACTTCCTGCCGTTGCTGGCAGGCGAGGACGGTGTTATCCGCGGACCCGCGGGGGACGGCGTCATGGCAGCCGTCGCCCGGGCGGACATCGCCCGTTCCGCCGTGACCGTGCTCCGGGACCCTGACCTGCACATCGGCAGGACCTACGACCTCACCGGGCCCGAGGATCTCTCCCTGGCCCGGACCGCGGAACTCCTCACCGCCGGGACCGGCCGGACCATCACGTTCCACAACGAGACTCTCGAGGAGGCCTACGCCTCGCGTGCCGCCTATGGCGCCCCGCGCTGGCAGGTGGACGCCTGGGTGAGCACCTACACGGCGATCGCCGCCGGGGAGTTCGCTGGGCCGACGTCGGCCGTGCACGAACTCACGGGCCGCGAGCCGGTGGGCCTGGCGCAGTTCCTCGCCGAGTCACACACGATCTAACTGCCCGGCGTCACATCTGCGCTTGGTTCGCGTCTTCCGCAGGGGACCGGCGGCCTTGCCGATAGGCTCTGCGTGACATGCATGAAGCCGTCACATCCGACGGAAACCATTTTGGGGGAAATCTTGAAAAACCTATTTGACCTGTCCTTTACGCGTTTCGTCTCTCCGTCCATCGCCAAGATCGTCTACATCCTGATCATGGTCGCCCTGGGCGTGGCGTATCTGGCGATGGTGATCGCAGCCTTCGCCAGCCGCAACCCCGTTCTGGGGATGGTCGTCCTCCTGGTGATCGGGCCGCTGTTCGTCATCATCTACCTTGCCCTCGCGAGGATCGGCCTGGAGTCACTCGTGGCCGGCATCCGCACCGCGGAGAACACCGCTGAACTGGTCCGGCTCCAGGGCGGAACGCCCCCCAACGGCACACACGCTGGCCTCCAGGCAGGTCCCAACAGCCCTTCCGACTGGAACGCACAGGCCGGACGGCCGCCGGTTCCCCCGGCGTACCAGGGCTGATCCGCGTCCCGGGGTGTCTCGCGGCCGGCCCGGTTGCCGGACCGGCCGGGCCCTTCCCGGCCGGTCCGGTATTGACGGTTTCCGGGCTGCGGCGTAGACCTGACTACAGGTGTCACTGGTCCAAAGCCGGGCTGGTCCGGAGCAGAATCGCAGTGCCATGCC
>DATITT010000519.1:0-3991 GCA_035467435.1 Arthrobacter sp.
GGATCAACTACGGCAAGGTGGACCCGGAGCTCTGCCGGGAGCTGTTCATCCGCCATGCCCTGGTCGAGGGCGACTGGCAGACCCACCACAAGTTCTTCCACCGCAACCGGGCACTCCTCCTTGAAATCGAAGAGCTCGAGGCGCGGATGCGGCGCCGGGACATCCTGGTGGACGACGAGACACTCTTCGAATTCTACGACGCCCGGATCGGCAAGGACGTCGTGTCCGAGCGGCACTTCGACAAGTGGTGGAAGGAAGCGCGGCAGCAGGACCCCGCACTGCTCGACTTCGACCAGGCGCTGCTGATCAGCGAGGACGCCGATGCCCTGGATGACTCGGCCTACCCGAAGACCCTGCTGCACAAGGGCTTTGAGCTGCCGCTGAGCTATGAGTTCCACCCCGTGGCCCCCGGTTCGCCGCCCAACCCGTCCGACGGCGTCACCGCCGAGGTGCCCGTGCTGTTCCTGAACCAGCTCGACGACGCGGCGTTCCGCTGGCTGATTCCCGGACAGCGGGTGGAGCTGGTCACGGCCCTGATCAAGTCGCTGCCCAAGCAGGTGCGCAAGAACTTCGTGCCGGCCCCTGACGTCGCCCGGCAGGCCGTCGCGGCCCTCGAGGCGGGCTTCGATCCGGCCGCCGACGAACTGGAGGCCTCCCTCGAGCTCGTCCTGCGCCGGATCCGCGGCCAGGTCATCCCGCCGAACTCCTGGAACTGGGACGCCGTTCCGCCGCACCTGCGGGTCAGTTTCCGCGTCGTGGATTCGCAGGGGAAGATCCTCGACGAGGGCAAGGACCTCGGCGTGCTGCAGGAACGGCTGGCACCGGCCACCCGCCGGGCGATCGCCGAGTCCCTGGGGGCCACACCCGCGACGACGGCGCCCACCTCGATCGGCAGGTCCAACGGGAAGTCCAGCGGGAACGCGAACGGCAAGGCGGCAGCCCGGGCCGCCGGCGCGGCACCGGGGACCGAGGTCTCCGCTGTGTCGGCAGCCTCGACCGGTTTCGCCGAGCAGGCGGGGGTGACCTCCTGGTCGTTCGGAACACTGCAGCGCCAGGTCCAGGGCACGGTGAAGGGGCATACCGTCACCGGCTACCCCGCGCTCGTGGATGAGGGCAAGTCCGTGGCCCTGCGGCTCTTCCAGACGCGTTCCGAACAGGAACAGGCCATGCGCGGCGGCGTCATCCGCCTGCTCGCCCTGAGGGTGCCGCCGCCGGACCGCTACGTCCTGGAACACCTGAACAACACCGAGAAGCTCACGTTCAGCCAGAACCCGCACGGCTCCGTCACGGCACTGATTGCCGACTGCGCCCTCGCCGCCATCGACAAACTCATCCCGGCCGAGCTGCCCTGGGACGAGGCGTCCTTCAATGCACTCTACGAAAAGGTCCGCGCCGAGCTGATCGACACGGTCTTCACCGTCACCGCCACTGTGGAGCGCATCCTGGCCAGCACCCGGAGGATCGAAAAGGCGCTCAAGGGCACCACCAGCCTGGCCCTGATCAGCGCCCTCAACGACGTCAAGAGCCAGCTGGAGCAGCTCGTGTTCCCCGGTTTTGTGGCACGCACGGGCTACAGCCAGCTCAGCCAGCTGCCGCGCTACCTCGCGGCAATCGAGAAGCGCCTCGAGAAACTCCCCACCAACGTCCAGCGCGACGCCCAGCACATGGCCGCGGTCCAGGCACTGGAGGACGACTACGACGACGCCGTGTCGGCGCTGCTCCCCGGCCGGCGGGCCGGCGCGGAGTTAACCCAGGTCCGCTGGATGATCGAGGAGCTCCGGGTGAGCCTGTTCGCCGTCGAACTGGGGACCGCCTATTCCGTCTCCGAGAAGCGGATCCGTGCGGTGCTTAATAAGGCGCTGGCGCCGGCCTGACGCCCGGCGGGGACAGTCAGGCCAGCGCCCGAGGTTGGTTGAAGCCGCCCCTACGCCTGCGGGACGTGGGCAGCGTGTCCGGCTTTGCGGAGACCTTCGCGGAGCGTCTCGGCGTTGGCGTCCAGCTGCGCGGGATCGGGGTTCTGGTCCACCGAGCCGAAGTCAAAGTCCGCCATGGTGTGGGACGGCCACACGTGGACGTGCAGGTGGTTGACCTCGTAACCGGCCACAATGAGGCCGGCGCGTGGCGCGCCAAACACCTCAACCTGAACGGCGCCGATCTTCTGGGCCACCTGCATGACGCGGGCCAGCAGCTCGGGCGATGCATCCGTCCAGCGGTCCACTTCCTCGGTCGGCACCACAAGGGTGTGGCCGTCGGCGAGCGGGCCCACCGTCAGGAAGGCCACGACGTCGTCCTCGCGCCAGACGAAGCGGCCGGGGATCTCGCCGTTGATGATCCTGGTGAAGAGAGTGCTCATGCGTCTGCCCTTTCCGAGGGTGTTCCGAGGGTACTGGTGTCCAGGACAAAACGGTACTTCACGTCGCCGGCCACCATGCGGTCGTAGGCTTCATTGAGCTGGTCGGCACGGACCACCTCGACGTCCGAGGTGACGCCGTGCTCGGCGCAGAAGTCCAGCATCTCCTGGGTCTCGGCAATACCGCCGATCAGCGACCCCGCGTACGCGATCCGTCGCCGGATCAGCGCACCGGGGTTCACCGGTGGCATGGCCTCCGAGGGGAGCCCGAGCTGGAAGAGGGCCCCGTCAAGGCGCAGGGTGCGGAAATACGGGTTGAGGTCGTGGGGCGCGGCGACGGTGTCGATGATGACGTCGATGCTCCGGTCCGCGGCGTCCATCGCGGCCTCGTCGCGGGACAGGATCACCTCGTCGGCGCCGAGTTCCCGGGCGGCGGCGATTTTTGACTCCGACGTGGTGAAGACCTTCACCTCGGCGCCCATCGCCTTGGCCAGCTTGACGGCCATGTGGCCCAGTCCGCCCAGGCCAACGACGCCGACGACGTCCCCCTCCTCGACGTCGAAGTGGCGCAGCGGCGAGTAGGTCGTGACGCCGGCGCACAGCAGCGGCGCCGCCGCGGCAGGGTCGAGGCTTTCCGGGACGTGCAGCACGTAGCGGCGGTCCACGACGACGGAGGTGGCGTATCCGCCCTGTGTGATGGCGTCCCCGTTGCGGCGGTCCTTCGAACCGTAGGTCCCGGTCCCGCCGTTTTCGCAGTACTGCTCCAGGCCGTCGAGGCAGCTGTCGCATTCACGGCAGGAATCGACCAGGCAGCCGACGCCGACCAGCTCGCCGGGGATGAAGTCGTCGACGGCGGAACCGACACGGCTGACCCGGCCCACGATTTCGTGGCCGGGCACCAGCGGGTAGTTCTGGGTTCCCCATTCGCCCCGGGAGGCGTGGACGTCCGAATGGCAGAGCCCGCAGAATTCGATGGCGATCTCGACGTCGTCTTCCTTGGGCGCGCGGCGGGCCACCGTCAGGGGAACCAGTCCGCTGTCGCTGGCTGTCGCACCGTAGGCCGCGGCCAGGCGCGGGCCGTCCGTGGTGCCGGACGGAGAGCCGAGATCGGGAAGCGGCTTGGCGAGGGGCGGTGGTACGGGACGTCCAGGAGTCATGACTCGACGCTACCCCCGGGTGACGGGACATATCCAATCAGGACAGCCGGGGCCTCAGGCAGGCCCGACGCTGGGCACGGTTGCATCGCCCGCTGCCTTTCCATCAGCGGGGCGCCGCGGGGTCAACCGGACAGTCAATTCGTGCGGATTCGTGCGGCGGATTAACCGGGGTTTTAATGTCGCAGGTGCTCGATAGTCTTTTTCCATGGACGGCGAGCAGGGGCCCGAAGTGGCTCAGTCAGTACAGGTGAAGGTCATGGATGTGGCCCGGCCACGGGCTGCCGTCCGGCCCCGCGTCGGCGTGCCTGAGCTGGACGGTGCGCGCTTGATTGCTGAAATCCGGACCCTGGAAGACCGACAGTCTGCCCTGGCTGCCAGTCAGGCCCGTCTGTCCGTCGCTTTCGAGCTGCTCCAGCGCCGCGACCAGGCCGACGCCGGGGTGCCGGCCGCGGAGCTGGGTGCCGGGGTCGGCGCGCAGATCGCG
>DATITT010000520.1:0-5169 GCA_035467435.1 Arthrobacter sp.
GGTCAAGGCCACCGGTTTCGCCCTCCCGGCCGAGGAGGCGTTCCGCGAAGCGCTTGAAGGCATGCTACTGACCCCGCAGGGGCCCGTTACGGTTACTGACAACTACTCGCTGAACCAGTACGGCGAAATCGGCCTGGCCGGAGGCACCGCCCCTCTGGAGCAGCCCACCGCCGTCGCCCCGTACGGCTCGGCCGACTACTCCGCCACCGTCGCCGCCAACGCCGCCCTCGGCATCAAGCTCGACGACGGCGCCACCACCAACTTCCTCAAGGACGCCGGCACCAAGGCCCTGGAACTGCCCTACCTGACCACGGCTGACCCCGTCCGCGTGGGCGCCCCGGTGACCTTCAAGACCAACGTTGTGCTCCACTACGCCAACAACGCCTGGAAGTTCCAGCCGCTGACGCACCTGACCCCCGCCAACGCGGAGGCAGTCCAGCCCGTCAGCTTCGGCGCGACCACCCGCACCGAAGCTCCGGCGGCCGTGGGCGGCAACCTCAAGATCGCCTCCTTCAACGTGCTCAACTACTTCCCCACCACGGGCGATCAGCTCACCGGCTGCACCTACTACACGGACCGCGCCGGCAACCCGATCACCGTCCGCGGCGGCTGCGACGCCCGCGGCGCGGCCAACGCCGAAAACCTCCAGCGCCAGCAGGACAAGATCGTCGCCGCCATTACCAAATCCGGCGCCGACGTCGTGTCCCTCATGGAAATCGAAAACTCAGCGCAGTTCGGCAAGAACCGTGACGACGCCCTGGCCAAGCTGGTCGAGTCCCTGAACATCGCCACGCCGGGCATCTGGGACTACGTCCGCACTCCCGCCAACGCACCCCCGCTGGCCGACGAGGACATGATCCGCACCGCCTTCATCTTCAAGAAGTCCGCAGCGGAGCCGGTGGGCGAGTCCATCATCCACAACGACACCGTCGCTTTCGCGAATGCCCGCAAGCCCCTGGCCCAGGTCTTCAAGCCGGTCGGCGCCGCCGATGACAAGAAGTTCATCGCCATCGCCAACCACTTCAAGTCCAAGGGCTCAGCCGCCACTCCGGAGGACACCGACAAGGGCCAGGGCGCCTCGAACCTCGCCCGCACCGCACAGGCCCGGTCCCTCCTCGGGTTTTCCAACGAGCTGCAGACCGCCAAGGGCACCGACAAGGTCTTCCTGATCGGCGATTTCAACGCCTACGCCAAAGAAGACCCGATCAACGCCTTCACGGCTGCGGGATACGTCAACCAGGACGACAAGGCCCGGAACGCCGACGGCTCCGCCAAGCACTCCTACCTCTACGGCGGCCTGGTGGGCTCCCTGGACCACATCCTCGCCTCACCGGGCGCCAACGCCGTCGTCACCGGCGCCGACATCTGGAACATCAACTCCGTGGAGTCCGTTGCCCTGGAGTACAGCCGCTATAACAACAACGTGACCGACTACTACGCCCCGGACCAGTTCCGGGCGAGCGACCACGACCCGGTGGTGGTGGGCCTGAACCTGCCAGCCACGCCCGCCAGCGTTGAGCTGAACTTCCTTGGCATCAACGATTTCCACGGCCGTATCGATTCGAACACCGTGTTCTTTGCGGGCACCATCGAGAAGCTGCGGGCCGCGGCTGCCCCCGGCACCACGGCATTCCTCTCCGCCGGCGACAACATCGGCGCCTCGCTGTTCGCCTCGGCCGTTGCCAAGGACCAGCCGACCATCGACGTGATGAACGCCCTTGAGCTGCGGACCTCGGCCGTGGGCAACCACGAATTCGACGGCGGCTGGGCCGACCTGCGCGACCGCGTCATCGCGGGCGGCAGCAACGCCACGTTCCCCTATCTGGGCGCCAACGTCTACACGAAGGGCACCACCGAGCCGGTCCTGCCGGAGTACACCGTGCTCGAGATGAACGGCGTCAAGGTCGCCGTGATCGGCACCGTCACGCAGGAAACGCCATCGCTGGTCACTCCTGCCGGCATCGCCGACCTTGAGTTCGGCGACGCGGTCGACGCCATCAACCGCGTGGCCGCCAAGATCAAGGCGGGCAATCTTGCCGACGTGATCATCGTGGAGAACCACGACGGCGCCGGTTCCGGTACGCCCGAAGGCTCCACCCTGGAGCAGGAAGTCGCCGCCGGCGGCCCCTTCGCCAAGATGGTCACTGAGGTCACCCCGGATGTCGCCGCGATTTTCAACGGCCACACCCACAAGCAGTACTCGTGGGACGCCCCGGTCCCCGGCGCTGAGGGCAAGACCCGCCCGATCGTCCAGACCGGCAACTACGGCGAGTTCATCGGCCAGATCCAGCTCACCATCGACACGAAAACCATGGCGGTCACCGGCTACAAGGCCGGCAACGTCAAACGCACCACCTCAGCTGACCAGCCGGCAGCCGACCTCGTCGCCGCCTACCCGCGGGTCGCCGCCGTCAAGACCATCGTTGACAAGGCCCTGGCCGACGCAGCAGTAATCGGCAACCAGCCGGTCGGCTCGGTGACCGCGGATATCACCACCGCGTTCACGCCCGCCACCGCCACGACCCCGGCCACACGCGATGACCGCGGCAGCGAGTCCACCCTGGGCAACCTGGTCGCAGACTCCCTGGTGGATTCACTCAAGACCCCGGAACTGGGCGGCGCCGAGATCGGCGTCGTCAACCCGGGCGGCCTGCGCAACGAGCTGTACTACGCGCCGGACGGGACCATCACCTACGCCGAGGCCAACGCGGTCCTGCCGTTCGTGAACAACCTGTGGACCACCTCGCTGACCGGCGAGCAGTTCAAGACGCTGCTGGAGCAGCAGTGGCAGACCAACCCGGACGGCACGGTTCCCAGCCGCCCCTACCAGCAGCTCGGCCTGTCCAAGAACGTCAACTACACCTACGACGCAGCCCGCGCCGCCGGTGACCGGATCACCTCGATCCGGGTCAACGGCACACTGATCGACCCGGCGCAGTCCTACCGGATCGGAACGTTCAGCTTCCTGGCAACGGGCGGCGACAACTTCCGCATCTTCACGTCCGGCGCCAACACCAAGGACTCCGGGCTCGTGGACCGCGACGCGTGGATCAAGTACCTGCAGGCACAGAGCCCGGTCTCACCGGACTTCGCACGCCGCTCTGTTGCCGTGGTGAACAGCACCGCCGCCGAGGTCACGGGCGGGGAGGCCATCACCCTGGCCGTCTCCAAGCTGGACCTCACCTCGCTGGGCAGCCCGGTGAACACCTCGCTGCGCGCCGAGTTCACGGATGCCAACGGCACCGTCACGGCCCTGGGCCCGGTACCGGTTTCCGCCGGCGCCGCCACGGTTGATGTGACGGTTCCCGCCGGCGCCGCGGCCGGCATGGGCACCCTCGTCCTCACCGCCGTCGAGTCCGGCACCGTGGTGAAGACGGGCGTCCTCGTCGCAGCCAGCGTTCCGGCCCCGCCGACGTGCACCGCGCCGGTTCCGCCGACAAAGTGGTACGACTTCAAGGGCTGGATCAAGTACACGGTTGCCTGGTTCCAGTACCAGAAGTGCCTCAAGGGGTAGCTTCGTAGCCCTGCACCAGTGAGCATGCCCTCCCCCGGGCTGCAGCGATGGACATATTGCCCATATGTCCACTGCTCAGCCCGGACGGAGGGCATGCCCATTTCTGCTGCGCACGAGTCGGGGGGCATGCCCACTTCTGCTGCGCACGCGGGGGCATGCCCATTTTTCGGGGGAGACTAGCGGCCGAGGATGGCCCGGGCAATCTCGTCGGCGTCCCGCAGGGTGCGCTGGCCGCTGCGGTACACGGGTCCGCTCTTCTGCCGGGCCTCGGCCGCGATCGCGGTTCCCCACTGCACGGCGGACAGCTGCAGCCCGAGGACATACAGGCCCTCCGTCACCGATCCGTTCGCGCCCAGCGGCCGGTAGGGATGCGGCGCCACGTCCAGCCCGGACGTCGGCAGCGGCGCCCCTTCCACTGTCATCATGAGCCGCGGGCGGACCAGGCCTTCGGCGAGCAGTTGCTCCAGCAGGGGCGACTCGTTGACCGTGACCATGTTGGCCGGCGCCAGCGCCTCGATCATGGCCACCGCCTTCACTACGTCCCCGGCACCGTCCTCCGCGCGGTTCCCCACCCAGGGCGAGACCGCCGTGAACGTCCGTGCTTTGCGGTCCACCCCGAATTTCGGGTCCGGGCCAACGAACCGGACGACACCGGCGCTGACCAGGGCCGCGAGCTGTTCGGCACGGAGCGCCGGCGGACCGCTGGCCAGGCCTTCCACGAAGGATTCGAACCAGCCGCGGAGGCCCGCGACCCAGGATTCATCGGTGATGCCGCCGTCCGCGACGGCGGTCTTCAGCACTGCCCGCCCGTGGTGCAGGGCGCCGATGGCCATCTTCACCGGGTCATCCTCGCCCAGCGCGGAACGCCGGGCGTCGTCGAGCAGGTAGTCGACGACGGCGTTATCGAGTTCCGCGCGGGAGGCGAACGACTTCCCGGCCAGCGGTGCCGCGAGTCCCAGCAGGTTCAGGCGGTGGGCGGGGCGGACGTGGATGTCCAGCACGGAGTCCACCTGGTCGTCCCATTTCGCGGCGGAGTGCGCGTGCGGACGCAGGGCCTCCTCCAGCGCCTGCAGGAACTCCTTCGGCTCCGTCAGGATGGCGCCCGGCTGCGAGCGCGCCAGCGTCGAATAGTAGGCCCAGAGGGCGTCGCGGTGCAGGAGGGGCCACAGGTCATGGTCGAAGGCAGGCCGGATTCCCGCCTCCGCGAATTTCGCCACGGCGCTTTCGGTGCAGTACCTCAGCGTCACGGCGTCGGGATAGTAGCCGGCGAGGGTTGCCTTGGCCCGGTAGGGGGTGCCGCGCCGGGAGGCCGCGATGATGAGCGGTTCGCGGCCGGAGGGAAGGTAGCTGAGTGTGCCGTTTTCGCCGGGCAGGAACTGTCCGCCGCGGCCTTCGGTCAGCTGGCCCATCGCGTCGAAGAAGTTCAGGCCCATGCCGCGCACCAGTACCGGTTTGACCGCCGGCACCAGCGACCAGTCGACGTCGGCCGGAGCCGCCGGAGGCAGGTACAGCAGCCCGAACGCCTTCGCCGCCGCCTGGAGTTCGCGCTGTTCGGGGTTGAGCCGCGATTCCAGGTGGCCGAGGGCCAGCACCACGGAATCGACGGTGAGGACCGCCCCGTCGGCCAGTCCGACGTCGAACCTCACCCGCCCGTC
>DATITT010000521.1:0-11112 GCA_035467435.1 Arthrobacter sp.
GCCGCGCGTGGGCGGACCCGAATTCGAGGTCCGTACGAACAACTACAAGATCCGATCCCAGGTCGGCTCGTACGAGCCCCGGATGCCGGTCCGTGCCACGAAGCTGCTCACGACGGTGGTTACCGAGCAGCGCAGCTGGCCCCGCACGGTCATGGCCGTCACCCAGGGGGAGGGCAACGTTGTTCCGCAGCTGCTCACCCTGACCCAGGTCTCCCCGCGGGAGAACTACAAGCTGGTCCACACCACGCCGCTGCAGCCGGGAACCACCTTCCCGGCGATCGCCCGCGGCGGCACCGAGACGCTGGCACCCGCCGACAAGACCGGGCTGCTCTACAACGGCGAGGAAGCGCTCAGCGCGCTGGGGGACCGGCTGACCTCCGCCGACTCCGCCTTCAAGGACAAGCTCACCGAGGGTGCGTCCTCCCCGTACATTGCGGACACGCTGGCCTACCAGGCCGATGTCGTCAATTCCGGCGTCAACGGCAACTTCGCCTTCACCCACAGGCTGGACCCGGGCAGCGTTGTGGTGTTCCGGACCGCCGACGGCGGAGCGCTGGCCCTGGGCCGGCTGAGCTTTGAGTTCGACGGCACCCCCAAGGCCGCCGGGGACAAACTGACCATCGGCGACGACGCAGCGGTCCTGGCCGGCGGCAAGGAGACCAGCACCGGCATGGTGCTGAACTTCGCCGAGTCCGTGGCCGTCTACATCCCGCCGGCCGGGTCCCAGGACCCGATGAAGCTCGTGGCCGCCACCCGTGGCCTCGTGGGCGCCAGCTTCAAGTAGGCTCCGGCTCACCAGCCACAGGCACCAGCAGCACCGGCAGAACCAGTGCCGGTGGAAAAGACCCGGCCACACGGCCGGGTCTTTTCTGCTGCCCGGGCTCATTCACGTGGCACCGGCCCGGGCCGATATGGCTAGAGTGGAACCATGACTTCGCCAGCTTCCCGCCCTGTCCCGCCAGCTGCCGCCAACCCGCTCAATCTGCGGGGCGCGGTCGACCTGTCCTCCCTGAAGCAGCGTCCCGCGGCGCCGCCGGCCGCGCCCGGCGCCTCGACCGGCGCACCGGGGATGCCCGGGGCGCCTGCCGCGGGCAACGGCGACGCGGAGCAGGCCCGCCGCCCGCTCAGGGTTGACATCACCGAAGCCAATTTCCAGGAACTCGTGGAACTGTCAGCGCAGGTGCCGGTCGTCGTTGCGCTGTGGGCGGCCTATTCGCCCGGCTCCGCCGAAGTGGTGGACGTCCTCGAACGGATCGTGGACAGCTATGAGGGCCTGCTGGTCCTCGGCGCCGCGGACGTCGAAGTGTTCCCGCAACTGGCGCAGGCGTTTCAGGTGCAGGCCGTTCCCACCGCCGTCGCCCTCGTCAAGGGCCAGCCGATACCCCTCTTCCAGGGCGGCGCCGAGGAACCGCAGGTCCGCACCCTGCTCGACGAACTGCTCAAGGTCGCCGCCGCCAACGGTGTGGCCGGACAAATCGGCGCGGGCGGTCCCGGCGCCGCCGAGCCCGAGGCGCCGCCGCTGCCGCCCCTGCACCAGAAGGCCTTCGACGCCATCGAGGCCGGGGACTACGCCGCAGCGGCGGATGCCTACCGCCAGGCCCTTCTCGAAATGCCCGCCGATGCCGAGGCCAAGGCCGGGCTCGCGCAGGTGGAGCTGATGGGCCGGCTCCAGCCGCTCTCCGCCGCGGACACCGAGGCGCTGCGCCAGCAGGCCGCCACCGAGCCGGACAACCTGGAGGCCCAGCTCAGCGTTGCCGACCTGGACGTCGCCGGCGGACACGTCGAGGACGGCCTCGGCCGGATCGTCGGGTTCATCGGCAGGAACTTCGGCCCGGAGCGGGAAACGGCACGGGTCCGGCTGCTGGAACTGTTCGACGTCGTCGGCACCGGCGACGACCGGGTGGCGAAGGCCCGCCAGAACCTTGCCCGGGTGCTCTTCTAGTGGGCTCCGCGCTGTTCACGCCGCTGGAACTGCGCTCCCTGCACCTGCAGCACCGCGGCTGGGTCTCCCCGATGTGCCAGTACAGCTGCGAGCCGGAAACCGGGGAGGGCGTCCCCAACGACTGGCACCTGATGCATCTGGGTTCCTTCGCCACCGGCGGGGCAGCCCTGATCCTCACCGAGGCCGCAGCCGTGAACGCCGCCGGACGGATCAGCCCCCGGGACGCCGGACTCTACAACGATGACCAGGCGGCGGCATGGGAACGGATCACCTCCTTCGTGCACCGTCACGGCACCGCCGACACAAAAATCGGAACCCAGCTTGCACACGCCGGCCGGAAGGCCTCCTCCTACTGGCCGTTCTCGGGCAGGCAGGGCACCGTGCCCCCCGACGACGGCGGCTGGCCCACCGTTGGCCCCGGCACCGGTGCCTTTGACGGCTACGAGGCCCCCTCGGCGATGACGGAAGGGGAGATCGACGGCGTCATCGCGGATTTCGCTGCCGCTGCGGTCCGGGCTGTCGGAGCCGGCTTCGACACGATCGAAATCCACGGCGCCCACGGCTACCTCCTGCACCAGTTCCAGAGCCCGCTCGTCAACGACCGCACCGACCGCTGGGGCGGGGATGAGGCCGGCCGGAACCGGCTGACCCTCGCCGTCATCGATGCCGTGCGCAACGTCATTCCCGACTCCATGCCGCTGCTGCTCCGGATCTCGGCCTCCGACTGGGCCGAGGGAGGCATCGGCGCCGAGGCCTCGGTACGGATGGCCAGGGCAGCCTCGGACCACGGAGTGGACCTCGTCGATGTTTCCAGCGGCGGCGCCGTTGCCCACCAGCAGATCCCGGTGGGACCGGGCTACCAGACCGGCTTTGCCGCCCGGATCCGGCGTGAAACCGGGGTCAAGACCGGCACCGTGGGGCTGCTGACCTCGGCCGGCCAGGCCGAGCATGCCGTCGCCACCGGCCAGGCGGACGGTGTCTTTATCGCCCGTGCCGCCCTCCGGGATCCGCACTGGTGGCTGCGGGCCGCGTTCGAACTGGGCCATGAGCTGGCGTGGCCGCCGCAGTACGAACGGGCCATACCCCGCCACTCCTTCTAGCAGGCCTTTTGGCTGAGAGAGAGCTCCGCCGTCAGGGGTACGCCTTGCGGACGATCCCTTCCGCGCACCGGGCCGGTTAGTCTAACGATATGACTTTCCAGCAACCCCATCCGCCTGCCCCCGAAGACCGGACAGGCCAGCCTGTTCCCGCACTGTCACTGCGCGGGCTGGCCAAGCGCTTTGGCGACAAAATCGCCGTCGACGGCATCAGCCTGGATGTTCCGGCCGGGTCCTTCTACGGGATCGTCGGCCCGAACGGCGCCGGCAAGACCACGACGCTGTCGATGGCCACCGGACTGCTGCGGCCCGAGTTCGGCACGGCGTTCGTGCACGGCGTGGACGTCTGGCAGCGGCCGCTGGAGGCCAAGAAGCTGATGGGCATCCTTCCGGACGGCGTCCGGCTCTTCGATCGGCTGACCGGCGAGCAACTGGTGAGCTACGCCGGCCTGCTGCGCGGCATGGACAAGGACGTTGTGGCCGCACGCGTCAAGGAACTGCTCGCAGCCCTGGACCTGGGCCCGGATGCCGGGACGCTGGTGGTGGACTACTCCGCCGGCATGACCAAGAAGATCGCCCTGGCCTCGGCACTGATCCATGCCCCCCGGCTGCTGGTGCTGGACGAGCCGTTCGAGTCCGTGGATCCCGTGTCTGCCGCCAATATCCGCGACATCCTGGACCGCTATGTGGCATCCGGCGGCACCGTCATTGTCTCCAGCCACGTCATGGACCTGGTCCAGCGGATGTGCGACCACGTCGCCGTCGTCGCCGCCGGCCGGGTCCTCGCCGCCGGGACGGTGGATGCCGTCCGCGCGGGCGCATCCCTCGAAGACCGCTTCGTCCAGCTGGTCGGCGGCCGGAACCATACGGAGGGACTGGAATGGTTGCGCACCTTCTAAGGCTCAAGCTGACCCTGCTGCGCAACAGCGTCCGGCGCAGCCCGTGGCAGCTCGTGGGGCTCGGCATCGGCACGCTGTATGCGCTGGGGCTCGTGGCGCTCGGCATCACGGGTCTGCTGTTCCTCCGCGGGGCGGAGGCCGGCGTGGCGCAGACGGTCGTCGTGCTGGGCGGCGCCGCGGCGCTGCTGGGATGGGCCGTCATCCCGGTCGCTGCCGCCGCCGCCGACCTGACCCTGGACCCGGCACGGTTCACCACCTTCGCCGTGCCGATGCCGCAGTTGCTGACCGGGCTGGCCCTCGGGGGGCTGATCGGAATCCCGGGCTTAGCGACCACACTGGTGGCACTGGGCACCGTCGGGACCTGGTCCTGGAGCCTTCCCGGCGCGGCGGGCGCCCTGATCGGGGCGGTCCTCGGGGTGCTGAGCTGCATTGTGCTGTCCAAGGTCGTCACCACCGCCACCGCGGGGCTGGCGAGTTCCCGCCGGTTCAAGGATGCCAGCGCCGTGATTCTCCTGATTCCGCTGGTCCTGATGGGACCGATTGTGGCGGGTGTCGCCGAGGGGATCAGGAGCTCCGGGGATTTCCTGACCGGACTTGCCCGCACCCTGTCCTGGACCCCGGCCGGGGCCGCGTGGTCCCTCGGCGGTGAACTGGCCGCGGGGAGCTACGGCGCTGCGGCGCTCAAGTTCCTGATCGCACTCGCCACGCTGGCCGGACTCGCGCTGTGCTGGAAGCTCCTGCTGCAGCGGGCGCTCGTGACGCCGCCCTACGCCGGCACGTCCAAAAAAAGAGCCGGCGGGCTGGGCTTCTTCGGGCTGTTCCCGGCGACTCCGACGGGCGCGGTCGCGGCACGGTGCCTGACTTACTGGCTCCGGGATCCCCGGTACTCGGGCTCCCTCGTCGTTGTCCCGCTGCTGCCGGTGCTGTTCCTGTTCCAGGCGACCCAGACAGGGTCCTTCGAACTGCTCCTCTTCGTCGGTCCGCTCACCGCGTTCCTGCTGGCCTGGTCCATTTCGACAGACGTCTCCTATGACAACACCGCCTTCGCGCTGCACCTCTCCACGGGAGTGAGGGGAGTCCACGACCGGCTCGGCCGCGCGGTGGCGTGCCTGGTCTTTGCCCTGCCGGTGGTGCTGGCGCTGTCCGTCCTGCCGTTCCTGCTCGGCGCGGACTGGCAGCTGCTGCCCGGTGTGCTCGGGTTGTCCCTCGGTGTGCTGTTCAGCGGAATGGGCCTGTCCTCGGTGGTGTCGGCACGCTACACCGCCGCGGTGCCGCTGCCCGGGGAGAGTCCCTTCAAGAAGCCGCCCGGCAATGTGGGGCAGACCCTGGCGGTGCAGTTCGGCGGCATGGGGGTACTGCTCCTGCTTGTCATCCCCGAAACGGCGCTGCTGGTGGCCCAGTTCGTCACGGGCAGCGCCCTGCCCGGCTGGATCAACCTGGTCCTGGGCCCGCTCCTGGGGCTGGCGTTGTTTGCCGCCGGGGTCCGGCTGGGCGGGAAGTGGCTCGACGCCCGGGGCCCGGAACTGCTGGCCCAGCTGGCCGTCAACCGCTGACGGGCGCGCGGTGGCCGGGACTGGGATAACCTGCCCCTAAGGCACATCCGGCAACGGGTACGGCAAAGGCAAAGGGAAAGGCAGGGCCATGGAAGTTGTCATTCTCTCCGGCAGCAAGCCGATTGCCGCCCTCGCGGCGGATGCGATCAGGGCGCTGCTCCGGCGAAAGCCCGACGCCGTCCTGGGGCTGGCCACCGGATCATCCCCGCTGCCGGTCTACAACGAGCTGGCGCTGCGGCACGAACGGGACGGCCTGGACTTCAGCCAGGTGCGCGGCTTCGCCCTAGACGAGTATGTGGGGCTGCCGCCCGGCCACCCGCAGTCCTACCGTGAGGTGATCAGGCGTGAATTCACCGAGCGTGTGAACATCAACCCGGCGAACGTCAGCGGGCCAGACGGCGCGGCCTCGGACATCCCCGCCGGCTGCCGGTCGTTCGAGGACGCCCTGCGCGGCGCCGGGGGAGTGGACCTGCAACTGCTGGGCGTCGGCACCGACGGCCACATCGGGTTCAACGAGCCCGGTTCGTCCCTTGCCTCGCGGACCCGGATCAAGACCCTGATCGAGCAGACACGCCGGGACAACGCACGGTTCTTCGGGAGCCTGTCCAAGGTTCCGCACCACGTCCTCACGCAGGGACTGGGAACCATCCTGGAGGCACGGCATGTGATCCTCATCGCCACCGGCGCGCAGAAGGCCCAGGCGGTCCGCGACCTGGTGGAAGGACCGGTTGCCGCCATCTGTCCGGCATCCGTCCTGCAGCTGCACCCGCACGCGACGATCCTGCTCGACGAGGCGGCGGCATCGTCGCTGCGGCTCGCCGACTACTACCGGCACAGCTACGAGAACAAGCCGTCGTGGCAGGGCCTGTAGGTCCCCCTTTTCGCGGTGAAGCCGCCATGCCGCCGCCGGTCCGTCGCACCACCATCCGATCCAGCCGCTAAGATGGGTCTCATGAACAGCATGACCGATCCTCTCGAAAACGACCCGATGCGCGAGCTCTCCGGAGCCGGGACGTCGACGGCCACAATCGAGCGCGAGGAACTGCGCCAGGAAGTCGAACCCGGTGACCGGGAACGCTTCTCGCACTATGTCCGCAAGGAACAGATCATGGAATCGGCGCTGTCCGGCGAGCCCGTCATCGCCCTGTGCGGCAAGGTCTGGACCCCGGGCCGCGATCCGAAGCAGTTCCCCGTCTGCCCGGAATGCAAAGAGGTCTACGAGGGCCTCCGGCCGGGCGGCGGCAAGGGCTCCGGCGACAAGTAGCGCGGCCACAAAGCGGCGACGCCAGGGCTCCGCGCGTCCCCGCGCCCAGTCCCTCAGGTGCGCCTCAGCGCGCCGGGGACCCCTGTTCTGCCGGTGAATGATGCCGGGCCCATGCTGGCCTGTGATTGCTTACGGTTCATCCGAAAAGATTGGTGTTTTTGTGCTTATTTGGGTTTCTCCGGCAGCGGCAGCAGTGCGCGGAATGGAGGGCACCTAAGTGACAGAGACACTCTTTGGCGGACCCGTGCTGCCTCCCGCCTATCCCGAGCGGGCAGCCTGGGGCACCGCGCAGAAGCTCCGTGCCTGGCAGCAGGAAGCCCTCGACAGCTACTTCACCACCCATCCCAAGGACTTCCTTGCGGTTGCTACGCCCGGCGCCGGCAAAACCACCTTTGCGCTGCGGGTGGCCTCCATGCTGATTGAGGCCAACATCGTCAACCGCGTCACCATCGTGGCGCCCACGGACCACCTGAAGCGGCAGTGGGCCGACGCCGCCGCCAGGGTGGGCATCGCCATCGATCCGAACTTCAAGAACGCCGACGGCCAGCACGGCCGCGGCTTCATCGGCGTCGCGGTCACCTATGCGCAGGTGGCGAGCAAGCCAATGCTGCACCGGGCCAAGACCGAGGCCGCCCGCACGCTGGTGATCCTCGACGAAATCCACCACGGCGGCGAGGCCCTGTCGTGGGGCGACGGGCTCCGCGAAGCCTTCGAGCCCGCGGCACGCCGGCTCTCCCTGACGGGTACGCCGTTCCGTTCCGACACCTCGCCGATCCCGTTCGTGGAGTACGCCGAGGACCGGGACGGGATCCGGCGGTCCAAGGCGGACTACACCTACGGCTATGGCAAGGCGCTCCGGGACCACGTGGTCCGGCCCGTTATGTTCATGGCCTACTCCGGGCAGATGCGCTGGCGCACGAGCGGCGGCGAGGAGATGGCGGCCTCGCTCGGTGAGTCGGCGGTCACCAAGGACGTCACCTCCCAGGCGTGGCGGACCGCGTTGAACCCCGCGGGCGAATGGATCCCGGCGGTGCTTGCCGGGGCGGACAAACGCCTCAGCGAGGTGCGCCGGACCGTTCCCGACGCCGGCGGGCTGGTCATCGCGACCGACCATGAGGACGCGCGCGCCTACGCCGGGCAGCTGAAGAGGATTACGGGCGAGTCGCCCACGGTGATTCTCTCCGACGACACAAAAGCCTCCAGCAAGATCGAGGAGTTCACCGCCAGCGAGAAGCGCTGGATGGTGGCCGTGCGCATGGTCTCCGAAGGCGTGGACGTGCCGCGGCTCTCCGTGGGCGTGTACGCGACGTCCATCGCCACGCCGCTGTTCTTTGCCCAGGCGGTGGGGCGCTTCGTGCGCGCCCGAAAACGCGGCGAGACGGCGTCGGTCTTCCTGCCGTCCGTGCCGCAGCTGATGGCGCTTGCGAACTCCATGGAGGCCGAGCGGGACCACGCCCTGGACCGCCCGGAGAAGGAGGAGGACGGCGACGGCCTCTTCAACCCGGAAGACTCGCTCATGGACGAGGCGAACCGCGAGGAGAAAGCGTCCGATTCGCTGACGAAGGGCAAGTTTGAGGCCCTGGATTCGCAGGCCTCCTTTGACCGCGTGCTGTTCGACGGCGGCGAGTTCGGCACCGGCGGCGAGGTGGGCTCGGAGGACGAGCTCGACTTCCTCGGGATCCCCGGCCTGCTCGACGCCGAACAGGTCGGCACGCTGCTGCGCCAGCGCCAGCACGAGCAGCTAAGCCGCAAGAACGCGCGCGCCCCGCAGGGTGCGGCCTCCGCTGCCGTGCCAGCCGTGCCGGACCACCGCATGCTGATGGACCTGCGCACCGAACTGGCGAAGAATGTCGCGGCCTGGTCAGCACGCACGGGCACGCCGCACGGCGTCATCCACACCAAACTCAGGACGGTCTGTGGCGGCCCGGCGGTGGCCCAGGCGAACGAGGAGCAGCTGCAGACCCGTTTGCGGAAACTTCAGGACTGGTTCATCGGCCGGAAGTAGCTGCCCGCAGGTTCCCCTCCCCGGGGAGCCGGGTGCGTTGTGGCGCCTGCTGCGGCAACGGAGCGCTCAAAGGTGCTCAAGGAAAACCGAAGGTGCCGGCCTTAGGCTCCAGGGAGTGGTCCCTATGGAGGCGGTAGAGGAAATGAACCGGTCTGCAATGCGTGAGCACGCGTTGGAACAAGCCCCGGGGCGGCTTGTCGTCGTCGCCGCGCCCGTTACTGTCAAGGTGCGTTCGGTCGCCGGGAAGGCCATTGCCTACACGGTCACGCACGTGTTGGTTGAGCGGGACGCCGACGGGGAATATGGCGTCCGATGGGAAGCGAACTGGCAGGTAAAGCGCGTTCCAACTGGCTCTTAGTCTCGCCAGCGGCGGCGCAGCTTGCCGCTACTGGCCGCCCGCGCCGCAGAGCTCGCTGAGGGTCTGGCCGGCAGCGGTGTAGCTGCCCTGCATCTCCTGCAGCTTGGCGGTGTCCGGGGTTTCCTTCGCCGACTCGTCCAGGAATTCGATGATGGACTGCAGCGGAGCCTGCAGTTCTTCTGACGCGGTTGCCTCGATGGGCCGGAGCCGGTTGCCGAGGCGAATCATCCCTGCCTTGTCCTCGTTGGACGTCGGTCCCGCGCCGACGGCCTGGATCCGGGCGCAGGTTTCCGCGGTGGTGTCTTGCGGGGTGGCCGAGCAGCCGGCCGCGCCGAGCAGGGTCCCGGCAGCGATCAGAACGGTCAGGGTCTTCTTCATGGTGTACTCCGGGGTTTTTGCGGGTCAGACGATATTGGCAAGGATTTCGAGTCTACTGCGAGGGTACGCTTTTCCGGTCAGCGGTCCGGCAGGGAAGACGCAACCGCGTCAGGCGATGTCGACCCCGCCGAATTCCATCTCCGCGATGGCGTCGTCCAGATCCTCGGAGACCCCCGCAGTCAGATCCCGCAGCACGGTCACGGAGTAGCCGGCCTGCACCCCGTCCAGCGCGGTCGCCTTGACGCACTGGTCGGTGGCGATCCCGACGACCACAACCTCCTCGACGTCGTGGCTCTGCAGCCAGTCGTCAAGCCCGATTGCATCCTCGCCAGCGGTGAAGTCACTGCCTGCGAGGTCACTGGCGGCGGTGTCGGCTTGGGTGTCGCTGCCGGTGGCTCCGCCGGCGACCGGCATGGCGCCGGGCTTCCGGTCCCCGGTGGGAACGGCGTCGTCCGGCGCGAGCAGCCCTTCAAAGCCCGAGTAGGCCGCGGTGTACTGGCCCTTGCGGAAGTAGGCCTGGATGTATTCGGTGTCGAGGTCCGGGTGGAGCTCGGCCCCGCGGGTTCCGGCCACGCAGTGCTTCGGCCAGCTGCCGACGAAGTCCGGATCGTCCGAGAAGTGCGCGCCCGGATCGATATGCCAGTTCTGGGTTGCCACGATGTGGTCGAACTGGCCGTGGTGGGCGTCAACGTACTCGCTGATGGCACCGGCGAGCTCCGCCCCGCCCTCGACGGCCATGGAGCCGCCTTCGCAGAAATCGTTCTGGACGTCGACGATGATCAGGGCGCGGGACATCAGTTCTCCTCGTAGATGGTGGGGATTGCTGCTTCGCCGCGCTGCAGCCGGTTGACGACAGCGGGAAGCTCTTTCATGGTGTCCGCGTGGCGCTGGCGTGCGCGGAGCACACCCTCCGCACCGGTCCAGCCGGGCAGGAGTTCGCCGTTCTTGACGAACTGCTGCAGCAAGGGCCGGTCATTGCCGTCGTCGTCCGGGCGGTGTCCGACGCCGACGATCTCCTGCGTGGCCGTGCCGCGCTCATTGAGCTTGCGCAGCGCGTACTTCCGCCCTCCCTTGCTGGTCTTGTTCTTGGCGGCCTTGGCGACGGGAACGAAGTCGCCGTCGTCGTCGGTACGGCTGACGAGCTTGTAGACCATGCTGGCCGTCGGGGCGCCGGAACCGGTGACGAGGGAGGTGCCGACACCGTAGGAGTCCACCGGGGCGGACTGCAGGGCGGCGATGGCGAACTCGTCGAGGTCGGAGGTGACGATGATGCGGGTCCGCTCGTTGCCCAGCTCGTCCAGGAGCTGGCGCACCCACTGCGCCTGCGCCACCAGGTCGCCGGAGTCCAGGCGCACCGCGCCGAGCTTGCCGCCGGCCAGTTCGACGGCGGTGCGCACCGCGGACTCGACGTCGTAGGTGTCCACCAGCAGCGCGGTGCCGGCGCCCATCGAGGCGATCTGCGCCTCGAAGGCCTCGCGCTCGGTGTCGTGCAGCAGGGTGAAGGAGTGCGCGGCCGTGCCCACGGTCTTAAGCCCGTAGCGCAGGCCTGCCTCCAGGTTCGAGGTGCTGTCGAAGCCGGCGATGATGGCGGCACGGGCAGCGGAGACGGCGGATTC
>DATITT010000522.1:0-2032 GCA_035467435.1 Arthrobacter sp.
GAGACCGCGTAGACGAAGCCGCGGCTGGCCTCAACGGTGCGCTTCATCCGCTCCGGCGAGGATGACGGCGCCACCAGGAACACCCGGTCCAGGCCGTACGTGTCCGAGGCTGCCATCCATTCCGACGCCTCGTCCGGAATCAGGTCCGGGGTGATGAGCCCGGCTCCCCCGGCTTCGGCCAGCCGGCGGGAGAAATCCTCCACGCCCATCCGGACCACGGGGTTCCAGTAGGTCATGACCAGTACGGCGGCGTCGGTCTTGCTGGTGATGCCGCGGACGACGTCGAAGACCTGCGCGACGTGGAAGCCCTTGGCCAGGGCCTCCGTGGTCGCGGCCTGGATGACCAGGCCGTCCATGACCGGGTCGGAGTACGGGATGCCGATTTCGATCAGGTCCGCACCGTTTTCCGCGAGGGCGATGCCGGCCGCGATGGTGGCCTCGACGCTCGGGTAGCCGGCGGGGAGGTAGCCGATCAGGGCAGCGCGGCCCTGGGCTTTGGCGCGGTCGATGGCCGCGGCCGATTTGCTGGCGGTCCCGGCGGCGCCCGGGTCCTGGACGGTGCTCACAGCTGCTCCCCCTCTTTGGCGATCTCGTGTTCGGGTGAATCCTTGTCCAGCAGGTCGAACCATTCCGCGGCGGTGGCCACGTCCTTGTCGCCGCGGCCGGAGAGGTTCACGAGCACGATCTTGTCTGATGCATCGCCGGATCCCCCGGCTTCGGCGGCCATCCGCTGGCCGACCTTGATGGCACCGGCCAGGGCGTGTGCGGACTCGATGGCCGGGATGATGCCCTCGGTGCGGCAGAGCAGCCGGAACGCGTCCATGGCCTCGCTGTCCGTGATGGGCTCGTAGCTGACGCGTCCGATGTCCGCGAGGTAGGAGTGCTCCGGGCCGACGCCGGGGTAGTCCAGGCCTGCCGAGATGGAGTGCGATTCGATGGTCTGGCCGTCGTCGTCCTGCATGAGGTACGAGCGGGCGCCGTGCAGCACGCCGGGCTTGCCGAGCGTGATGGTGGCGGCGTGCCGTCCGGTTTCGACGCCTTCGCCGCCGGCTTCGAAGCCGTAGATCTTGACCGAGGGATCGTCCAGGAAGCCGTGGAAGATGCCGATGGCGTTCGAGCCGCCACCGATGCAGGCGCAGACGGCGTCGGGCAGCCGGCCGGTCTGCTCCAGGATCTGGGCGCGGGCTTCCTCGCCGATGACCTCGTGGAAGTACCGGACCATGGCCGGGAACGGGTGCGCCCCGGCAGCGGTGCCCAGCAGGTAGTGCGTGTTGTCCACGTTCGCGACCCAGTCGCGGAGCGCCTCGTTGATGGCGTCCTTGAGGGTCTGGGACCCGTTGGTCACCGGGATGACGGTGGCTCCGAGGAGCTCCATCCGGGCCACGTTGAGGGCCTGCCGGCGGCAGTCCTCGGCGCCCATGTACACGACGCACTCCAGTCCCATCAGGGCTGCGGCGGTGGCACTGGCGACGCCGTGCTGGCCGGCGCCGGTTTCGGCGATGACGCGGGTCTTGCCCATGCGCTTGGCAATCCGTGCCTGGCCCAGCACGTTGTTGATCTTGTGCGAGCCGGTGTGGTTGAGGTCCTCGCGCTTGAGGAAGATCCGCACGCCCCCGGCGTGCTCGGCGAAGCGCTTGGCCTCGGTCAGCAGCGAAGGCCGGCCGGAGTAGTTCTTGTTCAGCTCCGCGATCTGCGCGGTGAACTCGGGGTCCGCCTTGGCTTTCTCGAAGGTGTCCTCAAGCTCATCCAGGGCCGCGATGAGTGACTCGGGCATCCATCGGCCGCCGTAGGAGCCGAAGTAGGGTCCGGGGGCGTGCCGCAGGGATTCTCCACCCTGCAGGAACGCGTCCACGGCGCTTTCGTCTGAGCCGGCTGCTGGCGCATCGACCATCAGTCTCACCATCCTTGTTCCACTGTTGATTAGATCTGGGTGCTGCACGGGGGCGCTGCCGGCATCCGGCCAGGCGGTGCCCGGCCGGAACGCGGGTCAGGAACGTGCGGCGATTGCTTCGGCTCCGGCGGCCATGAATTC